>NZ_KV817576.1:64344-106309 GCF_001814685.1 Prevotella sp. HMSC077E09
CTTGAGTCGAATTACAGCCTAACTTGCGTCACTTTACCACGCAATTTGACGCTGATTACACGCTAATATGACGCAAGTTGCAAGACGATTTGCACATACAGCCATCTTTTCATGAGTCATGCGTTAGGTTCGTCCAACGCTTTTGCATGTCCATTCGAGGCTGTAGGCACGTGTCCGAACTGCTCTTTATAGCACTTCGAAAAATAGGAGGGCGAAGAGAAACCCACCCGATAAGAAACCTCAGAGACATTCATTCCGCCCTGTTTCAACAGTCGGTCGGCCTGTTGCAAGCGTGTGATGCGAATGATTTCAACGGGAGAAGAGTCGGTGACACTCTTCACTTTGCGATAGAGTTGCACACGACTCATGTCCAACTGTGAGGCTAACATTTCGACATTGAACTCTGAGTTGGCAAGGTTCTTGATGATACATTCGAAGAGTTTATTCATGAAAACCGTGTCGTTATCAAGCACTTCATCGGGCTGAGGGACATTTGCCAACCTGAGATGTCGCTCCAATTGTGCACGCTGTTCATGGAGTTGCATGTAGTGATGCAGCTTTTCGGTGATGCTTTTCTCGGTCATACGGTGGCGATAAAGGGCCATGCGATAGACATAGAAGAAGATACCTACGAACAGAACAAGGATGATAAGCGTGAGCAACAGATAGACTTTCTGATGATTGTAGCGCATGAAGAACGTGTCAAGTCGCTCGTGCAGGCCCTGAATGCGCTGCTGTTGCATGTTCATTTCATCGGCCTGCATGAGCATCAGTGGTGCTTTATCGGGCGTGACGAGGGCTGATTGCAGCAAGTTCTCCTTTTGATAAGGGCGATGATTGAGGATATTCATGGCTAATTTCATCACCAAATCACCACGCGTTGGATAGATATAAGAGGCTGAAAGCACGCTGTCGGCCACTAATTTCATGCCTCCCTGTTCGCCGGGAAGAGCGTCGACACCGCAGAACAAAGTATTCTTCGGCAGCACACCTGCCTCACGTGCGCCCATGGCCATACGGTCGTTCTGCGCAAAAACACAGGTTATCGTGGCGCATGAAGCTGTTCCATGGCGTTGGCTGAAAGCTTGAATGGCACGGCGACCGCTGGCTTTTGTCCAGTCACCTTGCAGACTTTCAACGAGCTTGATGCCAGGATATCTGCTGATACGCTCTATGAAACCGCGGTGACGTTCAATGGCGGGAGACGACCCTTTGAGTCCCATAAGCTCAATAACACGGCCATGATAGTCGAGCTGTCGGGCCACATAGTCACCCATCTGACGTCCAACTTCCACGTTGTCAGCCCCGATAAATGCCGTATATTTACCGTCAGTCTTGCGGTCGAAGAGGATAACCGGAATGCCTTTCTCCACAGCTTTGTCGACAACAGGCGTAATGGCATGGGCCTGATTGGGCGAGATAATCAGCAAATCGACACCGTCTTTTATGAACTGTTCTATCTGTTGGATCTGTCGTTTATCGTTATCGTCGGCCGAAGTAAACCGCATCGTCACACCGTCTTCCATGTAAGTGGCCGTCCGAAGTTCCTGATTGAGCTTGTCACGCCAAATGTCTTCCGAGCATTGTGATACGCCGATGACATATTGCTTGCTGTTCCTGCTGTTGCAAGAGCATATCATAAGGCAACCCATGAAGGTCAGAATAAAAGACGATATCTTGTTCATACTTTGTCTTTCTATGTAAGGATGTGACAAAGATAGCATTAAATTTGGTAAAATCAAAAGAAATATTGCAATTAAAAGGAAAGCCTCTTCGATGATTAAACCATGATGAATGCAGGATTTCATGTGGCGGAAAACAAGCCCGTTTCTGTTTGAATGCCATTTATATAACATTTAAAACAAATGCTAAAAGATTTGTTTCATGTAACATGTTTTTTAGCTTTTGAACGATTATTGCACGTTTTTAATTTTATTAGCAACTATCTTTGCTCTCGACATCGTAACAACCGGCATGGCCTTAGGTCTACGAAACCCGGTCGGAAAATATCATACCAATTGGAAAATCATTATCTACGAAGAATTTTATCAACCTAAACTTTATAACAATGAACAATCTGAAACGACTCATCCTGAGCACAATGCTCATGTTCTGTTGCTCAATCTTATTTGCGCAAACAGAATGTTCGGGAACTATTGTCGATGCTAATGGCGACCCAATTATCGGTGCCTCGGTGATTGAAAAAGGTACATCAAACGGTATTGTCACTGACATTGACGGTAATTTCAAACTGAATGTTAAGCAAGGTTCACTCCTTATTATCTCTTACATCGGCTACGTAACCCAAGATGTTAAAGCAGCTCCAAATCTGAAAATCACACTGAAAGAAGAATCAAAACTGTTGAACGAGGTCGTAGTGACAGGCTACACAACGCAAAGAAAAGCCGATTTGACAGGTTCTGTAGCTGTAGTTTCAACCGATGCGCTCAAGACTTCACCTGACACAGACCCTATGCGTGCGCTTCAAGGTAAGGTTCCTGGCATGAACATTACGGTCAATGGCTCACCAAGTGGAGCAGGAACTGTGAGAATACGCGGTATTGGTTCGTTTAACACTTCACAGGATCCACTCTACATTGTAGATGGTGTGCCTACGAATTCTGCCCTGAACTCACTCAATGCCAGTGACATTGAAAGCATGCAGGTGCTGAAAGATGCAGCCTCAGCTTCTATCTATGGATCACGCGCGGCTAATGGTGTAATCATCATTACGACCAAACAAGGAAAGAAAGGTGACAAGGTAAAGGTAGACTTCTCAACCAACCTCACGGCACAATTCTATACCAACCAGTCCAAGATGAAGCTTAGCAACACGCGCCAATATGCTACGGCAATGGTGCAGGCAGCCCTCAACGATGGCCTTGATCCTGCAATCTATGCCCAAAACTATGGCCTTGACATCAATGCAGCCAATGGAACTTCTATCACCGTATGGAATCCGGCACAGTCAAAATATGTGGACTATACAGTCAATGGACGCTATGACGGCTTCATCAACAGCAAGAAAACCATGCGCTTTTCAGATACTGATTGGGTGGATGAAATATCAAGAACAGGTTTTGCCCGCAATTATAATGTATCTCTTTCTCATGCCAATGAGAAACATTCAGCTATGTTCTCCTTGGGTTACAAGAAGAACGATGGTATCTTGAAATATACAGATTTCCAGAACATCTCGACACGTATGAATGCCTCATACAATTTGAACAAGATGGTTACCGTGGGTGAGAACTTCACCCTTACCTATACGAAACAAGTGGATTGTGCACCGATGGAGAATGCTTTGAAAATGGCTCCAACAGTACCAGTATATGAGATTGACGGCGTGACCTTTGCCGGTCCTGTAGGTGGAATGAGTGACCGTCAGAACCCTGTTCGCGAGGAATATCATAACAAAGATAACCATTTAGACTATTGGAGAGTATTCGGTAATGCCTTTGTGGATATTAAACCACTGAAGAACCTGGTATTCCGCTCAAACTTCGGACTTGATTTCACAACCTCATTCATCAATGCGCTGACCCACACTTTCACATCTGATGTTGTGAAAAACAACTTGGCTAAGACCAGTCTTGGACAGACAAACAACGTAAACTATACATGGTCGAACACTTTGAATTATAACTTTGCACTTCAGAAACATAACTTCTCGATACTCGCCGGCTCTGAAATTAACAAGCAGAGCATAGTGGACTTCAATGCTTATTCAGAAGACTATGCCCTTGAAGATATAGATTATATGTGGCCTAATGCAGCAACAGGAACCATGCGCAACAGCGGTGCAAAGGTAGGTTACCGTCTGGCTTCATTCTTTGGCAAAGTGGATTACAATTTCCAAGACTTGCTGTTAGCTTCATTCACCATTCGCTATGACGGTTCTTCTCGCTTTGGTGCCAATCACCGTTGGGGTACATTCCCTGCCGCTTCATTAGGTTTCCGTATTTCACAACTGTTGAAGAAAGATTGGCTTGACGACTTGAAACTTCGCCTTTCTTGGGGTAAGACCGGTAATCAAGCTATCGACAATAATGCCCAATTCGGCCTTTATGTACGCGATTATGGTTTAGATCGTGTCTCTTCTACTGCCTACGACCTTCACATGGCAGGCTCTGGAACATTCCCCTCTGGCTACAGAGCTATCCAAACAGCCAATCCAAATCTGAAATGGGAGACTGCAACACAATATAATATAGGTGTAGACTATATGCTCTTTTCTGGCTCATTATATGGAAATGTGGATGCATATATCAAGAATGTCAACGACATGTTAATCAATCCTGCCTATCTCGGCGCAATGGGAGAAGGTGGTGCAACGTGGTCGAACGGACCTTCACTGCGCAACTGGGGTATGGAGTTTGCCATCGGTTATCGCAAGACCTTTGCCAATGGCTTGGGTGTAGATGTGAATGGAAGTCTTGATTTCTTCCGTAACAGAGTAACCAGTTTACCTGCGTCAACAACGGGCTCTTATGCGCATACTACAAAGGAAAACCTCGTTCAATCACACAAATCTTATGGTTCAATCGTTGGTTACGTAGCCGAGGGACTCTATCAGAACCAAGATGAAGTGAACCATTCTGGTCAGGACAATGCCCGTGTAGGCGGTTTGAAATACAGGGATCTCGATGGCGATAACAAGATAACATCGGCAGATCAGACATGGATTTTTGACCCAGTTCCTGCTTTCTCTTATGGCTTAAATGTAGGCTTGAACTACAAGAACTTTGATTTAACCATGTTCTGGCAGGGCGTTTGTAACCAAGATGTCTATAATAATCAGAAGTTCCAGACCGATTTTTGGAGCATAACCGACCCTGGATCAAACAAAGGAAGCCGTATGCTTGGTGCATGGACTACCGATAATACCTCCGCTACTATTCCTGCACTTACTACACGAAATAGTGCAGACGAAGGACGTGTTTCTTCTTACTTTGTTGAGAACGGATCTTATCTGAAGTTACGTACGCTACAGTTTGGTTACAATCTTCCAAAGGAATTACTCGCTAAAATAATGATGACAAGTGCACGCATTTATATCTCTGGGCAGAATCTGTTGACAATCAAAAGCAGCAGTCTGACATGTTCAGATCCAGAAAATCCAAACTGGAACTATCCAATTCCAACTTCAATTTCTTTTGGTTTACAAGTTGGTTTCTAAACTATTTTAATACTTAGACAAATGAAAAAATCATATATTGCAATTTTATTGCTTGCAGGCAGTTTCACACTTTCAGGCTGCAACGACTTTCTCGACTATAAACCAACAGCTGTAGTTGATGAAAACAAGGCTTTCTCTGACCCAGAAGCAATGACCAATAGTGCCTATGCTATGCTGGGAGATTGCTGGTATCAGTATCCATTTAACCTCTGGACATACGGCGATGTAACATCAGACGATTGTCTGAAAGGAGGCTCGGGAGTCAATGATACCGATTATCATCCCTTCGAAATATGGAAAAACATGACCTCAACTATTGGCCCGTTAGACGAACTCTGGTATAGACTTTTCGCTGCCATTTCACGCTGTAACCGCGCCTTAGTATCTCTCGATAAATACGGAAACAGCAAGTTAGGGGAAACAGAAACAAAGCAACGCATCGCTGAAGTGAAGTTCTTGCGTGCACATTTCTATTATAAGTTGATTACCGTTTTCCGCAAGGTGCCATGGATTGACGAGGAAGTTTTCAAGAATAACACACAGGAACAGACGCACAACGATGCATTTACTTACCAACAACTATTTGAGAAAATCATTGCCGATTTCCAGACTGCATACGACGTTCTGCCTGAAACACAGACAGAAGGAGGCCGTGTAAACAAGATTGCAGCAGCCTCTTACTTAGCTAAATGCTATCTACAATTAGCTTGGGGTGACGGCTATGAACAGACAACAGGTATATCTCACATCAACACATCCTACATGCAGAAAGTTGTTGATTACACCGACGTTGTGAGCCATTCTCACTATGGTTATCTTGAAGATTATGGTGATATTTTCCTACCAGAACATAAGAACAGTAAAGAATCTATATTTGCTGTACAATGCTCTGACTATAAAGATGACAACACTAAGTTCGGCAGAGCTAACTGGTCTAACACGCTGAATGGCTGCTGGGGAATATGGTCTTGCGGCTGGGATTTCCACAAACCATCACAGAATCTCGTAGATGCTTTCAAGACTAAAAATGGTCTTCCTGAATTCGAAGACTTTGATCAGACACCAGCGCACCCTGTGAATGGTCACCCAACCACACAGAAATGGGATCCGCGTTTGTTCCATACTGTGGGTATGCCTACGTTCCCTTACAAGTATGAAAAGCAGTATACACTCACGAAAAGGAACTCCCGTAACCCAAATGACTATGGTTATTATACTTCTTTGAAAGAGGTTCCACAGCGCAGTAAGGGCGAAACCTACAACTCACCTTGGCAGGCTTTTGCCATGAATGAATACGTTTTCCGCTACTCAGATGTAATGCTTATGCGTGCTGAAGCACTCATTGAGCTTGGGCGTTTGACAGAGGCTCGCACGATTATCAATGCCATTCGGCAGCGTGCATCCAATTCTATCAACAAGCATATTGCCTATGCTGCCGACCAATGTGAAATAGCTCTCTATCCAAGTTCATACTTCGCCGACAAGGAAACAGCCCGAAAGTGTCTACGTTGGGAACGTCGGTTAGAGATGGGAATGGAGCATGAACGCTTCTTTGATCTACGCCGTTGGGGTATTGCTTCAAAGACCTTGAACCATTATTTCGAGACAGAAGTGAAAGATGATTACGAGGGAATGAAGTTTGCACAATATTATAAAGATGCACACTTCACACCTGAAAAGAATGAATTCTTCCCCGTTCCCTACAACCAACTCTATTATATTCCTGGACTGTACACGCAGAATAAGGGTTATAACTAATGATTGAAGTAAATAAGGAACTATGATGAGAACTATCCATAAAATAATGATAACAGTTGTTTGTGTTGCTTCATCATTCACTGTCCAAGCGCAAACACCTGGAGCTTTGCATGTGCTTAGCGACAACCATGCCTTTTACCGTCTCCAGCAGAAGCACAAATTCCTGCTCTTACCCATAGAGGAAAAGGAGGAAAATGCCCACTTGCGCATCATCAAAAATAACCAAGTGGTGAAAGAACTCAACTGCAGATTGGCGATAGACAAGACTGATTATAGCGTTCCGCTTAAACTGGATGAAAACCAAGACAGCGAGATTCTTATCGATATCACATTCTCAAACAACAGGCGTTCCACCGGTTCTATCAAAGACTTTGTGGCTTGGAAAGAACTCAAGACCAGCGACAGTTTCGACACGACCAACCGCGAAAAGTATCGCCCCATCTATCATCATACCCCCTTATGGGGCTGGATGAACGATCCCAACGGCATGTTCTATAAGGATGGGGTGTGGCATCTCTACTTCCAGCACAACCCCTATGGTTCGCAATGGGAGAACATGACATGGGGTCACTCCACATCGAAAGACCTCGTACATTGGACGTTTGAAGGCGATGCTATCCGTCCCGATGCATTGGGAACTATCTTCAGTGGCTCGGCAGTTGTCGACAAAAACAACACTGCCGGCTTTGGAAATGGCGCCGTTGTTGCCATGTACACATCAGCCGGAGCAAGTCAGATGCAGAGTATAGCTTACAGCACTAACAACGGAAAGACATTCACGAAGCATGCCAACAACCCTGTGCTCACGGCGGATATTCCCGACTTTCGCGACCCTCACATGTTCTGGAATGAAGATATCAAGGCATGGAATCTTATCCTTGCAGCAGGTCAGGAAATGAACATCTACAGTTCAAAAGACCTGAAACACTGGACACTTGAGAGTTCATTCGGACATGGATACGGCAATCACGACGGTGTATGGGAATGCCCTGACCTCATGAAACTACCTGTCAACGGAACAGGGAAAGAGAAGTGGTTGCTTATCTGTAACATCAATCCTGGTGGGCCTTTCGGCGGCAGTGCAACGCAGTATTTCGTGGGATCTTTTGACGGTCATAAGTTCACTTGCGAGAGCAAGCCCGAAACAACGAAATGGATGGACTATGGAAAAGACCATTATGCCACCGTCACTTTCGACAATGCACCCGACAACCGGCATGTGGCGATAGCTTGGATGAGCAACTGGCAGTATGCCAATCAAGTACCCACGATGCAGTTTCGCAGTGCCAACTCCGTGCCACGCGACCTTGGTCTCTTCACCGATGGTGGCGAAACCTATGTCAGCGTAGTGCCTTCCAAGGAGCTTCTTGCCTTGCGCGGTGCAAAGACCGGCAAGCCTACAGAGGCCTGTGAGCTTGTCATTAATATTAAATCGCAGTCGAAACCTACGGTAATCACGCTCAGCAATGACAAGCACGAACAGGTGGTGATGACCTACAATCCCAAGGAACGCACTTTCAGTATGGACAGAGCACAAAGTGGAAACACTGCTTTCAGCGACATGTTCAAGGCCACAACCGTTGCTCCCACCCACGGAACAATCAGCCAGTTGCGTGTCTTCATCGACAAATGCAGCATTGAAGCATTCGACGCTACAGGCAAAATGGCCATGACCAACCTTGTATTCCCTACCAATCCCTACGACAAACTGACTGTCAAAGGGACTGCTCGGACAGTTATTTACACATTAAAATAAATCCTGAGAAAAATCGTTCAACATCGTGTAATATAGTTACATCGTCAACTATTTGACACATTTTGAACGATTTTTCTTATGTAAATTCCTATATAAACGGTATATTTGCAACAAGCAATCATTAATCATTAAACCTTTTAACATTATGGATAAAACCAACAAACTTGCCATTATTCCCGTGATGCTATGTTTCTTTGCCATGGGATTCGTTGATCTTGTAGGCACAGCATCCAACTTTGTAAAGGCCGACCTGGGGCTAAATGACGCACAGGCAAACATATTTCCCTCTCTTGTTTTCTTCTGGTTTCTCATCTTTTCAGTGCCTACGGGCATGCTGATGAACAAGATTGGCCGCAAGAAAACCGTGCTGCTGTCACTCATCATCACCTTTATTTCACTGCTGTTGCCTCTCTTTGGCGAGAGTTTCATACTGATGTTGATTGCTTTCTCACTGCTCGGCATCGGCAATGCACTCATGCAAACTTCGCTCAATCCATTGGTTTCAACCGTCATCAAGGGTGGAAATCTGGCCAGTACACTTACATTCGGCCAGTTTATCAAGGCCATAGCATCATTCCTTGCGCCTTATCTTGCCACATGGGGTGCCACTGCAGCCCTGCCAAGTTTTGGCTTGGGATGGCGCATTCTCTTCCCTATCTACATGGTCATTGGCGTTATTGCCACCTTACTTCTGTCAGGAACACCGATTGAAGAGGAAGCTGTTATCGTTGAAAATGAACTTCCTTCGCGCAATATTACCGATGAATATATTGCCTGTTTCAAGCTTCTGGGCACACCGATTGTACTGTTAAGCTTCATCGGTATCATGTGTCATGTGGGTATCGACGTAGGCGTTAATGCCACAGCACCAAAGATATTGCAGGAGAAACTCGGCCTTACACTCAGTGCCGCAGCCCCCGCAACGAGCTTCTACTTCCTCTTTCGTACCTTAGGATGCCTCACCGGAAGCATCATTCTGCGTTTCATGAAGACACGAACTTTCTTCATTATCAGTGTCGTGATGATGGCTTTGAGCATGTTAGGACTTTATTTCGGCACAACGAAATGGATGCTCTACACGGCTATAGCCCTTGTAGGCTACGGCAATTCCAATGTCTTCTCCATGGTCTTTGCACAGGCTTTGGAATGCGTTCCCACAAAGAAAAACGAGGTAAGTGGACTCATGATTATGGGTCTTTTCGGTGGAACTGTCTTCCCATTATTCATGGGATTGGCCAGCGATGCCGTGGGGCAAGCCGGCGCAGTGGCTGTAATGGCAGTGGGAGTAGTGTATTTGTTCACGTATATAAGGAGCCTTTCATAAACCCACCCCTACCCTCCCCAAGGGAGGGAGCACTTCTTTGAGAAAGCTTTCACATGCTGAAAATAAGATATAAAACAACCAATAACATTATAACCAAGTGCTCTGAACTCCTGAAAACGAACTCAAACAGACCCACGCTATCAAGCGTTCCCTCCCTTTGGGAGGGTTAGGGTGGGTGTTATGGGGCATTTTTTAGTAATTATTACCTTATGCAGAAAAGATTTATTGTCGGTCTCGGTGAAGCATTATGGGACTGCTTACCCGAAGGTTCAAAGCTTGGCGGAGCACCTGCCAACTTTGCTTATCACACCCATCAGTTCGGTTTTGACGCTATCGCTATCAGCGCTTTAGGCAATGACATCCTGGGGGATCAGACACGAAAGGAACTCGATCAGGCCGGACTTAACTACATTATGCCTATCGTGAACTATCCCACAGGCACCGTACAAGTGACGCTCGACGAAGAGGGAGTACCCACTTACGACATCAAGGAGAATGTGGCGTGGGACAATATTCCGTTCAACGATGAGATTGAAGCCGTGGCAAAGAATGCCCGTTCCGTATGCTTTGGCTCATTGGCACAGCGCAACAGCGTCTCACGCGACACCATTAAGCGCTTCCTTGCGGCCACTCCAAAGGACTGTCTGAAGATTTTCGACATCAATCTTCGACAGAATTTCTACACCAAAGAGATTATACAAGAGTCGATTGCTGCCTGCGACATTCTGAAAATCAACGACGAAGAACTGGTTACTATCGGTCGACTTTTCGGCTATCCAGGCTTGGACATGGAGAACAAATGCTGGCTCATCCTCGGTAAGTACAATCTGAAGATGCTCGTATTGACCTGTGGTGTCAACGGAAGTTATGTCTTTGCACCGGCTACAAAGTCGTTCCAGGAGACGCCAACTGTAGAGATTGCCGATACCGTTGGAGCCGGAGACAGCTTCACCGCGACTTTCTGTGCAGCCACACTTGCAGGAAAGTCTATCAAAGAAGCGCATAAACTCGCTGTTGATGTGAGTGCCTATGTGTGTACACAGGTGGGTGCAATGCCCGTGCTTCCCGAGAAGTTCACGAAGCTGTTGTAGGAAACAACGAGATAACTCCACATGATACTCAGCTGTTTTCGGTGGCTTAGAAAGCCACCGAACGGTTGTTGATTGCCATTAAATGAATAGCTCCTTCCCTTAGGTTTCAGGCCTCCTCGTCGCAAGCGACATCGAAGAATATCGGAGAATATCTTAGAATATACAACGTTATTCCTAAGCAAATGACATCTATTATTACAGATATTCTTCAATATTCTAAGATATACTGCAAAGCGGGTAGGAGGACTTAACTTTGAATTTCAGGCCTCCTCGTCGCAAGCGACATTGGAGAATATCGGAAAATATCTTAGAATATATAACGTTACTTCAAAATAAACGATATACATATTCTTTGATATTCTCGAATATTCTATGATATACTGCGAAGCGGGTAGGAGGACTAAACCTTGAATTTTAAGCCTCCTCGTTGCAAGCAACATCGAAGAATATCGGAGAATATCTTAGAATATACAACGTTACTTCAAAATAAACGATATACATATTCGTAGATATTCTCGAATATTCTAAGATATACTGCGAAGCAGTTAGGAGGCCTTACGCAATTCACGACACGCCATTGACTTAACGCCTAACTTCGTTTCACAATAGTGACTGGATGATATTAAACTACGGCTTCAAAAGAATAACGAAATACCAAGGCATATTTCAACCTATAAAGACCCGCGAATAAAAACTAAAGAGATATTGTTTCTAAAAACAGACTTTGTCAAAAAACATCTGAAAAAAACGGAGATTTTAAAACGGGAAATAGAGAAATCAAGAACGAGAAAACAGAGGAATAAGGACCAAAAGAAAGAGATTGCAACACCGGAAAAGAGAAGTTGTGACGCATTTTGACGCAAAACACATTGCTTTTTGAGGCAGATTGACGCACAACTTGATGCTGATTAGCACGTGATTTGACGCAAATGACAAGGTAATCTGACGCAAATGGCGAGGTTCATTCATAGATATCATTCTGCTTTTTGTATAAACTATTGATACATAACGAGTTATAAACTATTCAAATTTCAGGCATTTTCAGCACAGAGGAAAGTTTCATGAAGAATACGAAAGCGTTTTGTAAAGATGTTTCAGAATAGGGATTACTTCTTATAAGCTATGAGGAAGCAACAAAAAAGTCCGTAAATGCCTGTACATTTACGGACTTTTTATTTTACATGCAACGCCACCTTACGGCGTTACACCTTATTATATATAAGCTTATTTCACTTCAACAGCCTCGGTTGCAGTATCTTCCGTGCGACGATCCTTGATGCTCTTACCCATTAAGAGATAAGCAATCGGAGAAGCGATGAAGATAGAAGAGAGCGTACCGAATATGACACCGATAGTCATTGCGAAAGCAAATGGTTGGATACTCTTACCACCCAACAGCAGAATTACCAACAACACAATCAACGTTGAGAATGAGGTGTTGATAGTACGTGCCAGTGTCTGGTTGATAGAGTCATTGAAAAGCACCTGTATATCCTGCTTCGGATGAAGCTTTAAGTTCTCACGTATACGGTCGAACACAACCACTTTATCGTTGATAGAGTAACCGATGACGGTCAGAACAGCACCGATGAAGGTCTGATCTACCTCGAGTGAGAATGGCAACAGGCCTTGCAAGAGCGAGAATAAGCCGATAACGGTCAGTGCATCCAATACCAATGCAATCGTTGAACCGGCAGAGAAAGCCACGTTGCGGAAGCGTATAAGGATGTAGAGGAATATGGCAACAAGAGCGATGATGACGCTGATGATAGCACCATAAGTTACATCCTTGGCCACAGATGGGCCCACCTTAGAACTGCTGATGATAGAACCGCCGGCACGAACATCCGGGTTCTTGAATGCCTCTACACTCTTCTGGCTGATGAGTCCGGCCTTCTTCAAGCCTTGATAAAGCTTGGTTTCAGCCTCATCATCAATCGTAGGACTGTTGGATTCAATCTTATAGTTGGTAGAAATTCGAATGGTCTTGTTGTCTGTTCCCAATGAAAGTGCACCGGTAGTGCAGCCCGGGAAGATGTGAGTAAGCACCTCACGAACCTCTTCAGGCTCGGTAGATTTCTCGAACTGAACAACGTAGTTGCGACCTCCGGTGAAGTCAATGCTCTGTGCAAGACCACGCACGAAGAAGCTTCCAATGAAGACGATTGCAGCGATAATAGCAACAGTAAAGGTGCCTTTATACATTGACATGAACTTGAAGTTCTTGCCCTGCATGAGGTTCTTACTGATACCTGTCCAGTATTTAAGGTTCTGCCAACGGTCTTTCTTCAGCTGATGTTCGTAAACAAGACGTGTCAGGAACACTGCACTGAAGAACGAACAAACAATACCGATAATCCATGTTGTGGCGAAACCTTGAATAGGTCCCGTTCCAAATACATAGAGAATGACACCCGTGATGAGTGAAGTCAAGTTGGAATCGAAGATAGCAGAGAAGGCATTACTATATCCCGCTGCAACGGCTTGCTTCATACCTTTGCCCGCACGTAGTTCTTCTTTGATGCGCTCATAGATAAGAACGTTGGCATCGACAGCCGTACCTAACGACAGAACCATACCTGCAATACCCGACATTGTCAGTGCAGCCTGGAACGAAGTAAGTATACCGAGCGTGAAGAATACGTTGATAACCAACGCCGTATTAGCGATCATACCTGGGATGAAGTTATACATCATCACCATATAGATAATCAACAGCACGAAAGCTATAGCGAAAGAAACAATTCCCTGCTGGATAGATGCAGCACCAAGTGTAGGTCCTACGACTTCTTCCTGAACGATACGGGCAGGTGCCGGCATACGACCTGACTTCAAAGTATTGGCAAGGTCTTTGGTCATTTCAACCGTGAAGTTACCGGAGATAGCACTTGAACCGCCGTCAATCTCACCATTTACGCGCGGAGCTGAATATACGGCATCATCGAGAACGATAGCAATAGCCTTGCCTACATTGGCTTTTGTCAAGGCAGCCCAACGTCGTGCACCCTCGGTATTCATGGTCATGTTAACCTCAGGTTGACCCGTTACGTGATTGAATTCGTCCTTTGCATCAACGACAACATCACCCTGAAGAGGAGCTTGTCCGTTGTTTGAAGTAACCTTGATTGCATAGAGTCCGAAGATATTCTTGGCCTTGATGCCGTCTTCCGGAGTAGCACTCCAGAGCAGTTTGATGTCAGAAGGCAACACTTGTTTAGCAGTCTGACCATAGATGAGCTTATCAATGGCTGCCGTATCACGCACACTTGCGTAGCCAACGAGTGCCAAAGAATTCTGTCCCGTAGGCTGAAGCATAGCCAACAATGGATGCTGTTTCTTTGCAGCTTCCATTTGGGCATTGCTCTTCTGAGCTACAGTTTCCTTATCAGCATTCTTCACTTGGAATTTAACTCCCTTGACAACAGCCTTTTTCTGAGCTTGTTGTGCAGTGGTTGTATCGTTGGAAGCATCGTTGGCAAGACGGCTGTCAAGCTGTTGCAAGTAAGGAATTACCTCTTCAGCATTGTAGGTTTCCCAGAATTCGAGGTTCGCACTACCCTGCAAAAGCTTACGCATGCGCTCGGGTTCTTTGATACCTGGCATCTCAACCATAATGCGGCCGGTCTGTCCTTCGAGTTTCTGGATGTTGGGTTGTACGACACCAAACTTGTCAATACGAGTGCGAACAACGTTGAAAGAGTTGTCAATGGCAGCCTGAACTTCCTCACGAAGCACTTTCTCTACTTCTGAGTCAGAGCTCTGTGGATTGATCTTACCCTGCAATTGCTGTGTAGCAAAGATTTCGGCAAGGCGATGTCCCGGTGCATTCTGACGATAATACTTCAAGAAAAGCGAGATAAAATCACTCTGACTCGTTTCCTCTTCAGCACGAGCTTGCTTCATAGACTTAGTGAAAGCGGGGTCAGTCTTGTGATCAGCCAACGTTTCAAGCACGTCAGGTACAGAGATCTCAAGGATCACATTCATACCACCCTTCAGGTCAAGTCCTAATCCAATCTGGGTTTCCAAGCACTTCTGATAAGAGTAAATGCCCAGATACTTCACAGAATCCTTGTAATCCTGCTGCGCAATTGGGTCTTTAAGCTTCGCAGCTTGGCTGTCGTAATAGCTTGTGGCAACCGAGAATGAAAGATAGAAAATGCTTGCAAGCGTCAGAAGGACGGCTGTACAAATTACAATTCCTTTGTTTTGCATCTTTTTATTTGTTATTGATTTATTGTTTTTCTATGCTCAACACAATAGTGTCACCTATCGTATGCAGACGTGCAAAAATACAAATTTTCTTGCAGTCTGTAAAATTTATGCACATGAAATGTATGTTTTTCAATGTTTTCCTTGCTTTTTAAGCCAGCAAAGGATAGGGTAGTGGTCGGATTCACCGATGCTTCTGTCGACTTTACAACCATAGGGTTGCCAATCTTTTGAACACATGATATGGTCAATCCTCACATACATTCCCCCATTATGATAGCTCACTCCAAGGCCATTTCCAGTCGCAATGAAGCAATCGGTGAGACCTTTTGCAATGGTATGTCGGGCATATGAAATCGGACTGTCATTGAAATCGCCACACACAATCATGCTCCTATCAGAATGCTTACTGATATATCGTGCCACAGCATCGGCCTGAACAGCCCGCTTTGCAGAGGCTTCTCCGAGTTTATCTATCAAGCGGTAAGAGGCTTGTTTGGCATCCGACGTAAGCAGATTTCCTTTGACCATCGACTTAAACTCACGTTTATCCTCATTCGAAAGTCCCGTGGTTTCAAGGTGGTTGTTGACCACAATCACCGTGTCGTTGCCTATCTTTATTTCGAAAGCACCACTGAGATTACCACGCGAAGGATAGACAATGCGCTCATGGGAAACGATAGGATAGCGGCTGTAAAGCGCTATACAATCGCTCGACGGAGAGAACTTCATCGTGTCTTTATAGGCATAAATCTTGTTAAGAACCGAGTCTACCCGAGCCTGTCCAATCTCATTTGTCATGGCTTCCTGCAGACAAAGAATGTCAGGTTGCTGCTCTCGGATGTATTCCAAGATAGGAAACTTGCCGTCGGCATGGCGTTCCCAACCTGCAAAACTCCACACATTGTAGGACATTACCTTGATAGCATGGGCAGGAATGCTATGCGGAATATTGAACGGAATATAGGTTCTTACGGGCACATAGCACACAAGATAGCCCGCAAGAGAAAGCAAAGCTCCCTTCTTCTTGAAGCAAAGCCAGAAGATGAGAAAGCCAAAATTAATGGCAAGAAACACGGGAAACACCAATCCGGCATTGGCCAACACTTGATGATTGACAGGATTGAAGCGGTCGGAGAAGCCCACAAAGAGCATCATAAAGATAGTAGCCAGATTAGCTCCGGCTACTACCTGCAGGGTAAAACGTTTGAAATTGCGCAACATAAGTCCTGCTATCAGTTCTTTTTACTACTGTCGAAGAGCTTTCGCTTCTCATCGGCTGACAGACTATCGTAGCCACTTTTACGGATTTTATCAAGTATTCGGTCTACTTCTTTCTGGTCTTCGCGCTCACGACGATTATAATCCCAATCGCTCTGATGACTGTTATAAACATTGCCATTGGCACGAGTATTGGTGCTTCCCAAGTCTTGTTGCCTGCCACGGTTATCCCATTTACGTTTCATGTTGTTGAAGAACTGCTGTCCTTGGGAGCGGTTGTAATGTGCTCCCGGATGTCTTCTCCAATAGCGAATCAGGAAGAAACCCACGACCATTCCACCCAAATGAGCCAGATGAGCCACGTTGTCACCCGTCGTTGCCATAGCCGCAAAGAGTTCTATTCCCGCATAGATCATCACAAACCACTTGGCTTTAATGGGCACAGGAATGGGGATAATGAAAAGTTTCTCATTGGGAAATATCATGCCGAAAGCTAACAAAATGGCATAAACGGCACCCGAAGCACCCACTGTTGTCCAGTTGTTGAGCATCGGACTTAACTGATGTGCAATCTCAGGGAACTGGCTCAAAGCGAACGAAGGAACCTGAGAAGACACCGTCATATAAAACGAAACAAACTGTGCTGCCTCTTGAAAAACACCGGCTCCGATACCACATAAAATGTAATAAAACAAGAACTTGCGCGGTCCCCACACATTCTCCACGACCATACCAAACATCCAAAGGGCAAACATATTAAAGAAGATATGCTCCAAGTTGGCATGCATGAACATGTAAGTGACAAGTTGATAAAAATGAAAATCAGAGGCAAGAAAGAAATGAAGACCAAAGATGTTGTTCAAATCTATCGGTCCTCCGCCCATGAAATTCATTCCTTGAAATATCCACATCATCAAGAATGCCACTACGTTGACAATGAGAAGGTTCTTGGTTATCGTTGGAATACGCATCATATCCGTTGTTTTTAAGAAATTATCTATTTGCAGTTATCAGCTGCAAAATTACTAAAAATATCCCTTAATCAGCGCCGAAACAGGCCAATTAGCCTTATTTTTCACTTTTTATCCCACTTTTTTCCCTTTTTTGTTTGTTTTATGAAAGGAATAATCTATATTTGCCAAATAAACAGAAAATTATTCATTAAATAATCATCTTAATTAAACAGAATTATGAACAAAACAGAATTGATCGACAAGATCGCTGCAGGCGCAGGTCTGAGCAAGGCAGATGCAAAGAAAGCATTGGACGCAACAACAGCTGCAATCAAAGAAGCTCTCGTTGCTGGTGACAAGATTCAGCTCGTAGGTTTCGGCACATTCAGTGTTAACGAGCGTCCGGCTCGTGAGGGTATCAACCCAGCTACAAAGGCTAAAATCAAGATCGCAGCCAAGAAGGTGGCTAAGTTCAAGGCAGGTGCTGAACTCGCTGACGCTGTAAACGCATAATTGTAAAGATTTATCGTAATACAGATTACATGGGCTTGTCAATGATTTTCATTGGCAAGCCCACTTTTTATTTCATCATTTCGAACATCAGTTAAAAGGTGATTGCTTAGGCGTTGATTTTCTTCATCAAGCACTTTTCTGCGCTTTTCTTTTCAAAATATAAAATTTCCTTGCTTCAATCAATCCTCAACTTCAAACGGTCAGCAATCCATTGGCTATCAAAAGATTACAAAATCTAAAACAGATAATGGGACAACTCATGTCAAATCGTCTTGCAACTTGCATCAGATGACCACGTAACTTGACGCAAATCGCAGCGTAACTTGACGCAGATGGCGAGGTCATTTGATGCAAGTTGCAAGGCAAGGGGGTCGAAAACATGAAATGACCTTAAATGAATGTGAAGTTTACGGGTATATAGTCGCCATTCAGTTGGATAGCCTACGCTGGCTCAGAAAGCCACCGAACCCTTGTAAGGTCAGGCAGAATAAAAGCTCATTTCCTATTTCATGAATACATAATTCATAATTTATAATGCATAATTGTGGGCACATGACAGTCCGACACAAAGCTAAATATTCCCTAAAATCCTTTGCCATTCATGGAAAATCCATTAATTTTGCCCCGTAAATAGCTATTTGATGAAAATATTAGTAACGGGTGCCAGTGGTTTCATTGGCAGCTTTATTGTGGAGGAAGCGCTGCGTCGGGAGATGGAAGTGTGGGCTGCTGTGAGGAAAAGTAGTTCGAAGAAGTATCTCACCGACAAGCGAATCAATTTCATTGAACTTAATCTATCCTCACAGAAAGAATTGGAAAAGCAATTGGCCGGACATGAGTTCGACTATGTTGTGCATGCTGCAGGTGCCACAAAGTGCCTGCATACAGACGACTTCTTCAAAGTCAACACCGACGGAACACGCCATCTTGTGCAGGCTTTATTGGCCTTGAAGATGCCTATCCGCCGTTTCGTTTACTTGAGTAGTCTCAGCGTTTTCGGTGCAATCAAGGAGCAACAGCCCTATCAGGAGATAAGCGAACACGACCATCCGCGGCCAAACACGGCCTATGGTAAAAGCAAATTGATGGCCGAGCAATACTTAGACAGCATCGGAAATGACTTTCCCTACATCATTCTGCGCCCCACGGGAGTCTATGGCCCACGCGAGAAAGACTATTTTCTCATGGCAAAAAGCATCAAGGGACACACCGACTTTTCGGTTGGTTTCAAGCGCCAGGACATTACGTTTGTCTATGTCACCGATGTGGTTCAAGCCGTTTTCCTGGCACTCGACCATGGACGTGACGGCCGGAAATACTTTCTCAGCGACGGCAACGTCTATCAATCGTCCGATTTCAGCAACCTCATTCACGACTGTCTGGGCCGCCCTTGGTGGATCAGGATTAAGGCACCGGTGTGGGTTTTGCGCCTCGTGACGTTCTTTGGTGAGCATATCGGTCGCATGACGGGTAAGATTTCAGCCCTCAACAACGACAAATACAACATTCTGAAACAGCGCAACTGGCGTTGCAACATAGAGCCTACAGTAGACGAATTGGGCTTTCATCCGCAGGTAGACCTTGCAGAAGGCACGCGGAGAACTATTGCCTGGTATCGCGAGAACAATTGGTTGTAAATGGCAAACAAAAGGAAAAACAATACTTTTACATGGCCTTGGCAGGGTAAAGGGTGGACAGCCGAGCACAAGGGACTGCTGCCTTTTGAGTGGGTAGTGTTAGCTTATATGGCGTTTACACTGCTGATTGTGCTGTTCACTTCTACCAAATTAGTCAATCCCGACGCTATGATCTGGGGACGTGTTCGCGTGGGAGCGATGACCATTGCTTTATGGGCGGTCTATCGAATGATGCCTTGCAAGCTCACGATGTTTGCCCGCGTAGCTGCCCAAATGGGCATGTTGGCATGGTGGTATCCCGATACCTACGAGATCAACCGCATGTTTCCAAACCTCGATCACCTTTTTGCTACGTGGGAACAACAGCTTTTCGGCTTCCAGCCGGCACTTGATTTTGCGCGTGCTTTCCCGTCGCCAATCGTGAGCGAACTTATGGATTGCGGTTATGCGGCCTATTATCCGATGATTGCAGTCGTGTTGCTTTTCTACTTCTTCAAACGCTACGGAGAATTTGAAAAGACAGCTTTCATCATCTTGGGTTCGTTCTTTCTCTACTATGTTATCTATGACTTGCTGCCTGTTGTGGGTCCCACCTTTTATTATAAGGCTATCGGTTTGCACAACGCAGCACAGGGAATATTCCCCAATGTGGGCAACTATTTCAACTTACATCAGGACTGTCTGCCAAGTCCGGGCTATGCGCAAGGCTTCTTCTACGACCTTGTGGAGGATGCAAAGGCAGCAGGTGAGCGTCCCACGGCGGCCTTCCCGAGCAGTCATGTGGGCGTGAGCACTATCTGTATACTGTTGGCTTGGCACAGTGGTAACCGCAAACTGCTGTTCTCTCTATTGCCTTTCTACGTGTTTCTCTGCATGGCAACCGTTTACATCCAGGCACATTATGTCATTGATGCCATAGCAGGATTGATTACAGGAGTAGTGTTTTATGCGGTATTGAGTCTTTCCTCAAACCTCAAACTCACCCCCGGCCCCTCCCGAAGGGATGGGAGATAACATTTGCTCAAAGCCTCTTGCATCCCCCTGTTTAACGCATTAAAAGAACAGAGACCATTGACTTTCAAAGGAAAGGAAGCTGTAAAAAGCGGAAACTACGATTGATTTTTCAATAATGATGACATACAATTGATATAAATATAAAGACAATAAAGCAAACAACAGATAGCCCATAACGATCCTCTCAAGCTTTTTCTCCCCTCCCTTGGAGAGGGAAATGAGGGTGGGTTTTAGGCTATCTTTCCACTTATGAACAAGAAATTATACATTGAAACCTATGGCTGTCAGATGAATGTAGCCGATAGTGAGGTGGTCGCCTCAGTAATGAAGATGGCAGGTTATGACGTCTGTGAGAACGAAGAAGAGGCTGATGCTATCTTTCTGAACACTTGCAGTATACGCGAAAATGCAGAGAACAAGATTTATAATCGACTTGATACGCTTCATGCAGAACAGAAGAAAGGACGCCAACTCATTCTTGGTGTGCTCGGTTGTATGGCTGAACGCGTGAAGGATGACTTAATAAAGAACCATCATGCAAGCCTCGTATGCGGTCCCGATTCCTATCTTAATCTGCCGACAATGATTGCAGAATGCGAACTCGGACATGCCACTGTAGACACCAATCTCTCTACAACCGAAACCTATCGCAACGTGCTTCCACAGCGCATTGGAGGCAATCGTGTGAGTGGTTTTGTAAGTATCATGCGCGGTTGTAATAACTTCTGCCACTACTGTATTGTGCCTTACACACGCGGAAGAGAACGCAGTCGCGATGTAGAAAGCATCTTGGCAGAAGTGAAAGACCTGCATGATAAAGGGTTTAAAGAAGTTACCCTGCTCGGACAAAACGTCAATTCCTATGGTCTGTTGCCTAATGGAAAGCGTCCGGAAAACGGCACTTCATTTGCCGAACTGCTGAGGAAAGTGGCCCAGAGTGTGCCTGATATGCGCGTGCGCTTCACCACTTCAAACCCTGAAGACATGACAGAAGACATCCTGCATGCCATTGCCGAAGAACCCAATCTGTGTAAGCATATTCACTTCCCTGCACAGAGCGGAAGCAACAAGATACTGAAACTGATGAACAGAAAGTACACCCGTGAGGAGTATCTTGACAAGGTTGCAGCCATCAAACGCATCATCCCGGGTTGCGGTTTGACCACCGATATCTTCGTAGGCTATCATGATGAAACCGAAGAAGACCAGCAATTGACGCTCTCCTTAGTGAAAGAAGTGGGCTTCGACAGTGCTTTCATGTTCAAATATAGTGAACGTCCCGGTACGTATGCAGCCAAACATCTGCCTGACAACGTATCCGAGGAAGTGAAGATTGCCCGATTGAATGAGCTTATTCATTTGCAGACCGCTATCAGTGGCGAGCAAAACAAGAAGGATGAAGGCTCAGAATTCGTTATTCTTACAGAGAGATTCAGTAAGAAAGACCGTAATCATCTCATGGGAAGAACCGAACAAAACAAGGCCGTTATCATTGAAAAAGGCAATCACCATATAGGCGAATTCATCAAAGTACGCATCACGGGTTCAACCAGTGCTACGCTCTTTGGTGAAGAAATCAAATAAACAAAGGTTGAAGACGTATGAAAGAGTTCCTGCAAGTGCTGCGCCGTTTCGTTCCACCTTATAAGAAATATCTGGTTTGGAGCGTCATATTCAACATCCTTTCAGCGGTGCTGAATATCTTTTCGTTCATGACATTGATTCCTATTTTGCAGATCTTGTTTAAGACAAGTGATGTAAAACCTGTCACGAAACTCATCACTTGGGACAATGTGCATGGTGTAGAAAGCATGGTAGAAATGTTGACCAACAATGCCAACTACTACATTCAGCACTTCATAGTAACGACAGGAGAGGCCAATACATTGCTTATTATCGGCATACTTCTGGCTTTCATGACCATGCTGAAAACCGGAGCCTACTTCCTTTCTTCAGCCACGATAATCCCTATTAGAACAGGAGTTGTGCGCGATATCCGCAATCAACTCTATCAGAAAATCAATGCCTTGTCGCTTGGTTTCTTCAGTGAAGAGCGCAAAGGTGACATCATCGCCCGCATGAGTGGTGATGTTCAGGAGATTGAGAACTCTATCATGGCGAGTCTTGACATGCTTTTCAAGAACCCCATTCTCATCATCAGCTATTTCATAGCATTGATTGTTACCTCGTGGCAACTTACACTTTTCACGATTATCTTTGTGCCTATATTCGGTTGGTTCATGGGCTTTGTGGGCCGAAAACTTAAGGCACAGAGTATCGAAGCACAGGGATTGTGGAGCGATACGATGAGTCAGGTGGAGGAAACACTCGGAGGTTTACGCATCATCAAGGCCTTCTGTGCAGAGAAACTGATGAATGAACGCTTTGATAAAGTAAACAGTAACTACCGTAAAAATGTCATGCGAGTGAATATCCGACAGCAACTGGCGCATCCAATGAGTGAGTTTCTCGGCACCGTTATGATTATTATCGTGCTTTGGGTGGGTGGTATGCTTGTGCTGAACAACCACACTTTGACCGGTCCTAAGTTCATCTACTACCTCGTGATGCTTTATTCCATCATCAATCCGCTGAAAGAATTCTCGAAAGCCGGCTACAACATTCCGAAAGGTTTGGCCAGTATGGAGCGCGTAGATAAAATCCTCAAGGCTGAAATCAGCATCAAGGAAAAGAGCAATCCACATCCTATCATGGCCTTTGAACACGAGATTGAATTCCGCAATGTGTCGTTCAAATACGACCAACAGTGGGTGTTGAAAGACATCAACCTTGTTATTCCAAAAGGCAAGATGATTGCTTTGGTGGGACAGAGTGGCTCTGGAAAGTCTACACTTGTTGATCTTATTCCACGTTACTACGATGTACAGAAGGGCGAAGTACTCATAGATGGCATCAACGTTAAAGACCTTGGCATTCATGATTTGCGCCGACTCATCGGCAATGTCAACCAAGAAGCCATTCTCTTTAACGATACTTTCAAGAATAACATCAAGTTTGGAACGGTCGAAGCTACCGATGAACAAATTGCCAATGCAGCCCGAATAGCCAACGCATACGACTTCATCATGCAAAGCGAAAACGGCTTCGACACGAACATAGGCGACCGTGGTGGACGCCTTTCGGGTGGTCAACGGCAGCGTGTGAGCATTGCCCGCGCTATCTTGAAGAACCCACCTATCCTCATACTTGATGAAGCAACATCAGCTCTCGACACAGAGAGTGAACGTCTTGTACAGGATGCTTTGACGCATTTAATGAAGACCAGAACCACTATTGCCGTAGCCCATCGCCTCTCAACAATCAGGAATGCCGACGAAATCTGCGTGCTCCATGAGGGCCGTATCATAGAACGTGGCACGCATGAAGAACTCATTCGCAACAACGGATACTACAAAAAGCTACACGATATGCAGCAAGTGTAAGATAAAGAAAGGATTAAACAGAATGAAACGCCTATTAAAATCAACATTCGCCTCGCCGATAGCATTGATTATCAACCTGCTGTTGGCCTATCTTATCTATTTTTTTGCACGCCTCACCTATGTGCTGGTAAACTACAGTTACTTTGCAGAAGGGATCAGGAATGATGCTATCGGTCAATGGATAAAGGGCAGTTTGATGTTTGACACCACAGCCATTCTCTACACACATATCCCCTATATCATCCTCATGCTCTTTCCCCTTTGGCTGAAAGAAAC
The DNA here is from genome assembly GCF_001814685.1 of Prevotella sp. HMSC077E09. NCBI lineage: Bacteria > Pseudomonadati > Bacteroidota > Bacteroidia > Bacteroidales > Prevotellaceae > Prevotella > Prevotella sp. HMSC077E09. Next base: position 88,722 of record NZ_KV817576.1, read on the forward strand.
GTCGATATATCATCGCATTTGTAAGTGGCTGTTTGTTGTTGTGAATGCCATTGCATTAGCTATCAACCTTGCCGATGCCGTTTACTTCCCTTTCACATTACGCCGAACGACCACAAGCGTATTCCGTGAATTTAGCAATGAGAACAACATTACAGGCATCATCCTTCATAACACGCTGACTCATTGGTATCTTCTCCTTGTGTTTGGCGTAATCATTTGGGCCGTATGGAAACTCTATGCCATGCCCCGCACCGACTATCGCGACTTTGTTTCAGCAAAAAATCGGTGGCTTTATACGGTCAAACTCTTTGTTTGCCTTGCGCTTGCAGGTATTGCTACTGTAGCAGGATGCCGTGGAGGACTGCAGTCGGGCGTGCGTCCTATCACCATAAGCAATGCAAATCAGTTTGTAGAACGACCCACCGACTGCGCTGTTGTACTTAATACGCCGTTCGCATTAATACGTACTATTGGCAAATCCGACTTCGAAATACCTCCTTATTACACATCACTCTATGAGGCCGAAAAGGTCTATTCGCCTGTTTACATCACTATTCCGAAGGGACAAATCAAGAAGAAAAACATTGTTATTCTTATTGTTGAAAGCTTTGGAAGAGAATATATCGGTGGCTTTAACAAAGACTTTTTCGACGGTAAATACAAGGGATATACGCCCAATGTAGACCGATTGATTGAGAAAAGTCTTGTCTATCGCTATTCATTCTGCAATGGACGAAAGAGCATTGACGGCATGCCTTCCATTCTTTGCAGCATTCCCCGCTTCGGTGAGCCCTTTATTCTTACGCCCGCTTCGATGAATGATTATACAGGTATACCTGGTCTTTTAAGTCATTGGGGCTATCAGACGGCATTCTTCCATGGGGCAAACCGCGGTTCAATGGGCTTTCTGGCATTCTCCAAAAAGATTGGTTTTCAAAACTATTATGGCCGCCAAGACTATGATGAAGACCCTCGCTTTGGTGGCGATAAGGACTTTGACGGCAACTGGGGAATATGGGATGAGCCTTTCCTTCAATACTATTGCACGAAGATGGGAGAGATGAAAGAGCCTTTCATGACGGCACTTTTCACTGTATCAAGCCACGACCCATTCGTTGTTCCCAATAAATATAAGAACGTTTATAAGGAAGAACACCTGCCCATTCAAAAGTGCATACGCTACACCGACATGGCCATTGGCAAATTCTTTGCCTCGGCAAGCAAGCAGAAATGGTTCAAGAACACTATCTTTGTGCTTACCAGTGACCACACCAACCAAAGTGATCATGCACAATATAAAACCGACATAGGAGGTTTCTGCTCACCTATTATTATATATGACCCGTCGGGTGACATCAAGCCTCAACGTGTAGATGGCATCGCACAGCAGATAGATATCATGCCAACACTACTTGATTATATAGGTTATCACCGGCCATATATAGCCTTTGGAAGCAACCTTCTCGGCACGCCTGCAAGCGAAACATGGGCCGTGAACTATCTCAACGGCATCTATCAATACGTGAAATATGGTTATGTTCTGCAATGGGATGGCAAACAAACCAAGGCCATTTATCGTCTCACTGACCTGCTCATGGAACATAACCTCGTAGGAAAAGTGAAAGAACAGCACCAGATGGAGACCGAACTCAAGGCCATCATCTATCAATATATGTACCGAATGGTGAAGAATAAACTCTAAGTTCTGTCCGAAACAATATGAAAAAAGCACTGTTATATATAGCTTATACCATCGCTTATGGCTTTTGGTGGGCAATGTCTTTGCTCCCCTTATGGCTGCTTTATTGCTTTTCCGACCTGCTCTATCTGCTCATGGCATACGTTGTTCGCTATCGTCATGCCGTGATATGGAGCAATCTAACCAGCTCTTTCCCTGAGAAAACAGAGGCTGAACTGCATGAGATTGAACACAAATTCTACCATTGGTTCTGTGATTATCTCGTCGAAACGATGAAGCTGATGACTATAAGCAAGCAGCAAATCATGAAGAGAATGACTTTCACGGGCATGGAGACATTCAATCAAATATTGTTCGAAGGACAGTCTATAGGCGTTTATCTGGGTCACATTGGCAATTGGGAATGGATTACCTCCATGCCTTATTGGGCACCAAATTCCCTTTGTTGTCAGCTTTATCACCCGCTTGAAAACGAATACTTCGACCGTCTTTTCAAGTTTGTTCGCGAGCGTCAGGGAGCATATTGCATTCCCATGCAGGAGTCTTTGCGTAAGATTATCCAGTTTACACACGAAGGGAAGCCTCTCGTTGTAGGCTATATATCCGATCAAGTACCTCTCTGGTGGAACATACATCATTGGGTTGACTTCCTACACCACGATACTCCGGTGCTCACGGGAGCTGAACGAATTGTCAAACACACTGGACAAGCCTTCTTTTATGGCCATGTTACACGCGTGAAAAGAGGCCACTATAACTGTGAAATGCGTCTTATCAGCCGTAATACCAAAGAGATGGCCGACTTTGAAATCACAGATTTATACTATAAAGAACTGGAAAAATCCATTCGAAACCAGCCCGAACTTTACCTATGGAGCCATAATCGCTGGAAAAGAACACGTGAAGAATTTAATAAAAACTGGGAAGTGAAGAATGGAAAGGTCGTAAGACGCAAGGAAGAATAACATCTATCAGACATTGAACTATTGCTTATCCTGGCTCAATTTCAATGAGAAAAAGACAAGAAACCTACTTTCTAATGGGCAAAGAAGATGAAGATGAATCGTAAACTCTACTATATTCTACACAGTGGGAAAAATTCAAAATTGAGATATTATATTACCTCTTACCTTTGGATTTCAATGCCTCACTGTCTGCTCTCATGGTTTCGTAAAGCCATTATCTCAAAGGCACGACAACGCAATGACTGGGATGAGATTACGAAACGTGTGGAATATTACAACAAACTTCATCGTTCAGAAATAGACCTTCCTGCATTCCGACAGAAAGCCATAAAACTCTCTGAACAGAAGAAAACAGGCCAATCGGTTTATTATCTTGATGCTTTCCGCTATGCAAAGTCCTTTCCCTTACACCGAAAATGGTACCTCCAACCGGGCGATGTCACCTGGGTTCCCGACATACCTGCTATAGTGAAAAGCCGACCTATCAAGGGTAACAATGCCAATTCCGTACTGCTGAAGCTCGACAGAGTGCGTCATTTCCTTTTCGTAAACGACCGACTCAAATTCACGGAGAAAGCCGACAAAGTGGTTTTCAGAGGGCTTATCGGACAGTTTGACAGCAACACCTTAAAGCAAAACCGATATGATTTCGTCAAGAAATTCTTTGGCAATCCACGCTTTAATATAGGAGTTATCGACAAAGGTTTCAATGAATGGTACACTGAGAAAATGACCATTCGCGAGCATCTCTCCTATAAGTTTATCATGGCTTTAGAAGGCAACGACGTGGCGAGCAACCTCAAATGGATTATGTCATCAAATTCAATTGCCGTCATGCCACGCCCGACTTATGAAACATGGTTTATGGAAGGAACGCTCATTCCCGATTATCATTATATCGAGGTAAAGGCCGATTACTCTGATTTGGAAGCTAAAATCGACTATTATATCAGTCATCCCGACGAAGCACAAAGCATCATCAACCATGCGCATGAATATGTAGACAAGTTCAGAAATCCCCGGCGTGAATGCATCATCTCCATGCTTGTGTTAGATAAATATTTCAGAACTACGCAGTAAAAAAATACTTCATCCCCTTTAATTATAAGCATCTTAACACCCCATTTTGTACAGAATATTTCTTAAAACATTATAAAAACAATAATAAAATGACAGAACAAAAGACAAGGATTTCAGACGAAGAGACGAAGAAACTTCAGGCTTATATCCTTGACATCATGGTCAATATCGACCGTGTATGCCGTGAACACCACCTGCGCTACTATCTTTTAGCCGGCACAATGCTGGGAGCCGTGAGGCATAAAGGCTTCGTTCCATGGGATGACGATGCCGACATAGCACTGCCACGAAAGGATTATAACATTCTCATTGCACACGCCAACGAATGGCTTCCCAAGCATATAGAACTCGTCAGCGGCATTCAAAACCCCTATTATCCCTATGCTTTCGCACGCATTCAAAATGCAGAAACCACCTATATCCTGCGCCGAAGCTTCAACTTCATTGGTGGACTTCCAGTGGATATCTTCCCACTTGATGGCATGACCGAAAATCCATTGAAACGCAGATGGCACTACATGAGATATGATTTCTTCGTGCGACTGATGTATTATAACCTGCGCGATCCTTATAAACATGGTCGTGGCATTGACTGTCTTTTCATCAAGATGTGCCATAAGTTGTTTTCTTCTGCATGGCTACACCGCAAACTTGACAAGATACAAAGCGAGTATGACTTCGACAGTTCAACGCTCGTTGCCGACCATGACAACGCACCTGACCGCGGAATTCTGGCGCGTGAGGTTTATGGAGAGCCTACTCCTATCACCTTTGAAGGCCACACTTTCATGGGTGTTGCCAAGCCCGATGAATATCTGAAATACTGCTATGGCAACTATATGGAAATGCCAAGCGAACTCCCTCCGCAGAACTTCAGGTTTCTCGACTTGCAACTTCCCTATCGCTCTTATTTGAAACAGCAGAATATAAAAAGCAAAAAAGAACAGCATTAGCTGAATAACACAACCATAAAAGGCGTTAATACTAAACTCAAGAAAAGACAGATAAAGAAAAGAATAACGCTGTATTACAGCAAAATTTCTTCTGTTTGTCTGTCTTTCTTATTTTTAATACTTCCTGATGCATGGGCTAATCGACTCTCAAAGAAGAATTGAATAACACAGAATGCCATACAACATTTTTTATGATACCTAACAATTTATGCAATAACTACATACAGATAATGCGTTTACAACCTGCAAAATAACATCAAATCTTAATTATATTTATTTAAGAAAATAATCAAAATTAATTACAGTTAGAGGGTGTTGATAAATAGAAACATTAAAGATTGAAAGGCTATTATCAACACTTTAGACTCCAAATTGAGTCATTTCACCTTACTTTTTGATGCATATTAGTTAGTAATATGAGTCTAATTACACGCTAATTTGAGTCATATTACACGATGATTTGAACCATATTACAAGCCTATTTCCAAGTAAACATGAAAAAGGGGAAAGCAGATATCTGCTCTCCCCGACACAAAGGTAATGTTTTTTAAAGGCGTTTCCAAATTGAGTTTAATTTTAATTTACAATCAACTATTCATTTCCTGTCAACTCTAATACCTTTCTTCGCCATTTCAAAACACTTTGGTCTTTTCCCGTTTATTTCTTTTTCTTGATGCGTCCAAAGGTATTGATGCTCGTGTATTGACGCCACAGATTGAGTTTTCTCTTCTTGGGCACACCCTTTCTGCGGATAAAATCGCGTGCACCTTCAAGCATTCTATGGGCTACTTTGCCATCGGTATAGGGGTCGTAATTGTCAATCACCCACCTGCGAAGACGCACATAGTCCTCATTTTCCACGACATCTTCCACGGCATCGCATAGGAGATTAGGGTCTGTTATGTTCTTCCAATAGATGTCCTTCGATATGGCATTGAGCGTCACTACAGGCTTATCGAGCAACAAGAACTCATAAATCGTTGACGAAGTATCGCTGATCATCACATCAGCCATTAGCATATATTTCGTCACACTGTAGTCATCGACATACACAATATTGTCATATTGTGCCGCCAAAGCCTTGTATTCATCCACCCATTCCTGGCGTGTCAGCGGATGAAACTTCATCAACAACAACACATCCTTTTGCTTACTGAGTTTCACTAAGTTATCTTTGATGAGCGGAAGTGACGTGAGTTTTGGCGAGAACGTAGGTGCATAGAGCACAATTTGCTGCTTTCCATACTGCTTTAACAGCTGTTCGCGCTCCTGATTAAAGTCATTTCGGTGTTCAGCTATCCAGTCTTGGCGTGGCCAACCCGTTTCCAACACTTCAAAATCTCCGTATTTCAACGACAACTCCTTAAACTTTTTAGTGAAGTAAGGGCCTTGCGTGAAGTAACAATCAAAGTATCTTCGGATAATCCAGTGGTCTTTTTTCTCAGCTGCATAGCCATGAAAGATTTGTATTTTCACACCAGAAAGGTAGTAGGGAACAATGTTTCCAGGCACGAAGATGGCTTCGGGCATAAAGTCATAAGTCTCTTGCATGCTCGCCGTCCAACGCACTTCATGCTTCAAAGGAAAGTCAGGAATCTTCTTTTCATACACATACCACAGCACCTCATTCCCTCCTTCGCGGTCTGCTTCCAATTGAATGGGATGCAAAATATCTATGGCATACTTATTCTCGCAAAACAAAACGATTCTCATATTGAATGTAATAATTTTGAGTAAAGGTAAGGATAAATAACGAATTTCTGCCTTTATAACGAATTATTTTTATTATTTTTGTATGTAAATAGGTTATAATAGTATTGTTAATGATGCAAGATCAGGACATAATGTTAAACTTCACCGTTGGTCCGGTGATGTCAAGTGAGGGCGTAAGAGCCATAGGTAGTGAGCAAGTTCCATACTTTCGAACTCCTGAATTCTCACAAGTGATGTTTGAAAACGAAGCCCTTATCAAGAAATTTGCTAAGGCTGACGAGGCATCAAGAGTGGTATTCATCACCGGTTCGGGTACAGCTTCTATGGAAGCAACTATCATGAATACCTTTACCCCTAACGACAAACTTCTTGTTATCAATGGAGGTAGCTTCGGACAGCGCTTTGTTCAGCTCTGTGGAGTACATCATATACCCTGTACAGAGCTTATTCCTGAGTTTGGATATGATATCACTGATGAGATGCTTGCACCTTATGAACAGCAAGGTTACACGGGTTTCTTGGTCAATATCAACGAGACTTCCACGGGTGTTCATTACGATGCAGAACGCATCAGCGCCTTTTGTAAACGCAATCATCTGTTCCTTGTCGTTGATGCGATAAGCTCTTTCTTGGCTGACGAGTTTGACATGAAAGCTTTAGGTGCCGATGTTATGATTACAGGTTCACAGAAAGCATTGGCCTGTCCACCGGGTATTTCAATTATTACACTGTCACCTCGTGGCGTAGAACGCGTTTACAACCACGATGCCGGCTGTATGTATTTCGACTTGAAAGACGCCTTGAAAAATGGCGAACGCGGTCAAACGCCCTTCACTCCTGCCGTTGGAATTCTTCGACAAATCAACATGCGACTGCACGAAATAGATGAAGCTGGAGGCGAAGAAGCCGAAAGACGTAAGATAAAAGCACTTGCAGACGACTTCCGCCAGCGCGTGAAAGAACTGCCATTCGACTTTGTTTCTCATTCACCGGGCAATGCAGTGACTCCGCTTCACCCTCGAAATGTGTCGGCTTATGACATCTTTACGACGCTGAAAGACGAATATCACATCTGGATTTGCCCTAACGGAGGTGATATGCGCGACCGAGTTTTCCGCGTAGGTCATATCGGTTCACTCACCATTGACGACAACACGCGACTCATTGAGGCAATGAAAGACATGCAAAAACGAGGACTTCTATAAACAAAAAACATGAAGAAAGTCATCACCTACGGTACTTATGACCTGATACACAAGGGACATATCCGACTGTTGGAACGTGCAAAAGCCTTAGGAGATTATCTTGTTGTGGGCGTTACAGCCGACAACTTCGACCGTGCCCGAGGTAAAATCAACGTACAACAGTCGCTCATTGAACGCATTGAAAACGTAAAACAAACGGGCCTTGCCGATGAAATCATTGTTGAAGAATATGAAGGACAGAAGATTGATGACATCAAACGGTTAGATATAGACATCTTCACGGTGGGCTCAGACTGGAAAGGTCACTTCGATTATCTCAACGAATACTGCAAAGTTGTCTATTTAGACAGGACACAAGGAATATCAAGTTCTGAACTGAGAGCAGAAAAATGCGATGTTCATTTGGGACTCATTGGAGAGTCAGCGATACTGAATAAAATCGTGAGAGAAGCCAACTATGTAAACGGATTGACCATTAGCGGCATCTTTTCGCGGACAGATTTCAAGCTCAGCAGCGACCTTAAAGACATTCCTTCCTATGACAATATCGACGCCTTGCTCGACAATTGCAATGCCGTATATATCATATCAAGTCCGGTTTCGCATTATGAAGACATCAAAAAAGCTTTGAGTCATGGGCGGAATGTGCTTTGCGAATCGCCTATAACCATTGACATGGCACAATATAAAGAACTCCATGAATTGGCCGAAAAACAGGGATGTATCCTTTCAGATGCACTGAAAACAGCCTATTCTATGGCTTATTATCGCCTCATTCTGCTGGCCAAGACAGGCGTTATCGGCGATATTGTGTCGATAGATGCCACATGTACCAGTCTTTCCAACGTGCAGAAAGAATGGAACAGCATCTGTGCATGGGGACCAACTGCCTTGCTTCCCATCTTCCAACTGCTTGGAACAGACTACTGTCAGCGCCAGATGATCAGCCGACTTGATGATGACAAAAACTTCTTCGATGCCTTTACGAAGATTTCATTCATCTATCCTCACGCCGTAGCTTCTATCAAAGTGGGACAGGGAGTGAAGTCGGAAGGTGAACTCATTATCTCGGGAACAGAGGGTTATATCTATGTACCTTCACCGTGGTGGAAAACAGATTACTTTGAAATAAGAAAAGAAAATCCTGCCAACAACAAGCGATATTTCTATCAACTCGACGGAGAAGGCATACGCTATGAACTCGTTTCTTTTGTCAAAGTCATTCAAACCCAACGCCCTTACAACTATATCGACACCGCCGTTTCAGAGGCTATCGTGAAAACAATAGAGGACTTTTATGCACAAAAAGACCTGATTATCATCTAATGACAGTTGACATTCAATAGAAACGCCTGATTATTCTATATGTGAATAGTCAGGCGTTTTGATTTCAAAACGCTGCCAATCGCATGTCACCTTTTGTAAGATAAGCGTCATGGAAAGCGAAAGCTGAGCGCAAACTCTGTGGTTCATGCCCGCCACCTGCTATGCGTAGGTAGTCGCGCAGCAACGGACGATAGTCGGGATGAGCGCAGTTTTCAATGATTTCCTGGGCTCTTCTCAACGGTCCTTTACCTCGCAAGTCGGCCACTCCCTGCTCGGTTACAATCACATCTACATCATGTTCGGTTGAATCTACATGGCTGCACATCGGCACAATCGTACTGATGCAACCGCCTTTTATGGTACTCGGCATCGTGAAAATACTCAAATAGCCATTCCGTTCATAGTCACACGACCCGCCAATACCGTTCATCAGCTGACTGCCACACACATGACTGGAGTTCTCATGACCGTAGATGTCGCACTCCATGGCTGTGTTCATAGCGATAACTCCAAGCCTTCTGATCACTTCGGGCGAGTTACTGATCTCACTCGGGCGTATAACTACGTGGCGAGAAAAGAAGTCCATGTTGGCATAAATATCCAAGAGAGTCTCGTTTGTCACTGTCAAAGAGGAACAACTCGCATCAATAATCTTGCCCTTTTTCATGTGATTGATGACTGCATCCTGCACAACTTCCGTGTAAACTGAGAAATCAGGAATGGCAGGATGATTGCCCAACGCCTCCAAAACGGCATTACTGATGACACCAACGCCACTCTGAACAGGCAGGAACTCCTTGGGAAGAAGTCCTCTCTTGAGGTCGGAGACCAAGAAATCAGCTACAAAATTCCCCATTTTCTGGGTCACTTCATCAACCGGTTTGAACGACCTTGCTTCTTCAGAAATGCAACATTCCACGACACCCACAATCTTATCACCGTCAATTTCAACGAATTCCCGCCCTATTCTGTCGCATACATGATTGATCATGATAGGCAGACGATGCGGACAACGCGCAGGTTCATAGACATCATGCAACAGGCGTGACTGCGGACTGTGAAAGGTGTTAAGCTCTAATATCACGTGTTTGGCCATACGAACGATTGTAGGAACCACGCCGCCTGCACTCGTCAGATAACCTCTATACTTGCTTCCGGCCTGCATGAAACCGCTCACTTCGATGATAGCCCAATCGATTTCGCCATAAAAACCACGGCGAAGTCGCTCGGCAACATGGCCAAGATGCATGTCCTCGAAGTCTATTTCGCCAGCGTTTACATGCTCACGAAAGTCCTTGTTCGTAGAGAACGGCGTGCGAAACTTAATGGCATTGGCAGCTGCCATGTCGCCTTCCACGCTCTGACCCGTAGAGGCTCCGGTGATGATTCCTACCTTGAAAGGATGTCCTGCCTCGTGTTCTCGGCGGGCTCTCTTGGAGAGTTCGCGGAAAACTGCCTTTGCAACGCCGTTAGGAGTGAACCCCGAAAGGGCAACAGTCTCGTCATTCTGGATCATCGCCGCAGCTTCTTCAGCTGATATTCTCGTATATATCATAGCGCTATTAAAGTTAAATCCGTGTTTTCATTTCGTCTTCATGGAGCGTATTTCACGCTATATCTGTATAACACAAAACCATATATATTATTGTACAAAATACGTAAAAAAAGCCTTTTTTACTGCAACTGTCCTACAGGTTGATGATAAACCTCTGAAACATACTGTTTTTCTTCAGCATCACACCACTAAAAACACCATGTATCAACAGCTCCATTCCCGCCTCATGAACGACTACTAATTTTCTTTACAAACACCCTTTCAGGAACAGCCTCATTTGAAAAAAGAAAAGCATTGGCTGCAAATACGCGAGTTATGGACGTTATAAGCAACGCATTGAGTATCAATATATTATATAGATAAACAGCAAATCATGGGCTATATTCATTCAAAAAGCGTCATGATTTGAGGCATATTGCATGGTAATCAGCATCAGATGACACAGCAATCTCAATCAAAACACAGCGTCATCTGCATCAAATGAAACGATGATATGACGCAGATGGCACTTCAAAAGGATTGAAATGCAGCAACAAGGAGCGCCAAAATGAAAAACAACGCCATGAAAACTGCATTTCATTTTCTATTTGGTGGTGTCGGGAAGTGGGTTTTTATAGGTAATAATCTTTACAATATGGTTTTATGATATCCTGCTTTTTCCACTTTTATTTCTTATTTCTATATCTTTAAATTTTAAAAGAAAATAATTAAGAATAAGAAGAATTGATGTGGATATGTTGATAAGTAAAGAGATAAAAAGTTTGTTTTTCCATTATCAACATTTAGTTCTTATTTATCAACTGCTCGTTTTATATCTATCTGTTGGATATCATGAAGATAGAGAGTTATCCACAAAACATGAAATCAGGAGATATTTAATAAGTTGATATCTTTCATGGTTTGAAAAGCGTTGAAAAATGAAGTAAAACGATAGCATAAAGCTGTGGATATCCACAACCGAGGCAGACTGAGGCACAGACTGTGGATAACGGCAGAGTTATTCCATGGGTTATGAGCAGCTTTTCAACAGACTTATCAACACTTATTGTGGACAATTATTTGTCATTTTGAAAATTAATATTTACTTTTGCATAACAAACCTATAAATTAAATCGTATGTCTTTCACACAAGATTCCAATAGAATATTCAATCAGGCAATCCATGATTACCATGTTAAAGATAACATCGACACGCCTATCTGTAATCCTTTTGATGAGGGAACAATAGAAAACAGACTCTATCTGAAATGTTGGATTGACACCGTGCAATGGCATTTCGAAGACATTATCCGTGATCCGGAGATTGATCCTGTTGAGGCTTTGGCGCTCAAACGACGTATCGACAAGAGCAATCAAGACCGCACTGACCTCGTGGAACAGATTGACTCTTATTTCCGCGAACTATATAAAGAGGTGAAAGTTGATGCTGATGCACGCATCAACACCGAGAGTCCGGCATGGGCTGTGGACCGTTTGAGCATTCTTGCACTGAAGATTTATCACATGAAAGAGCAGGCAGAGCGCACGGATGCCACGCCGGAACATGTGGCCAAATGCAAGGCAAAGCTGTCTGTGTTGCTTGAACAACAGAAGGATCTAAGCACAGCTATCGACCAATTGCTTGAAGACATAGCGGCCGGAAGAAAGTATATGAAGGTGTATCGGCAGATGAAGATGTATAACGATGTCGATACAAATCCGGTGCTTTATAAGAAATAATATATTTTAAACTAAATTATAACTGCTTATAGGATGCGATCGCTTATTCGATGATATGCCGTAGGTGGCCGCCTGTTTCCATGAAACATATTCTCATTATCCGCTTTTCTGCCATGGGCGATGTGGCTATGTTGGTTCCTGTTGTGGCTTCGTTGGCACGACAGTATCCTGATGTTCATGTCACCGTTTTGAGCAGACCGTTTGCTCATTCGTTCTTTGAAAATCTGGCACCCAACGTGAGTTTTATGTCTGCTGACATCAAGAATGAATATCGGGGCATCAGGGGTTTGAATGCACTCTATCGCAGATTGTTGGCCAAGAACTTTACGGAAGTGGCCGACATGCACAACGTTTTACGGTCGGAATACCTGCGTTTGCGTTTCAATATGGCTCGTTTCAGGGTGGCACATATCAATAAGAACCGCAAGGGAAAACGGCTTCTGTGCAGGAAGGAGAATAAGGTGAAAGTGCAACAGCCCACGTCTTTCGATAATTATACAGCTGTGTTGGCGAGGTTGGGCTATCCTGTGAAGCTCGATTTTCAGTCGATATTCCCCGCTGACGGCGGTAATCTGCGCCGGATTTCAAATGTGATTGGTGAGAAAAAAAAGTTTCAGAAGTGGATAGGTATAGCCCCGTTTGCTGCCCATAAGGGGAAGATTTATCCTTTGGAAAAAATGGAAAAGGTGGTTGAAAAACTCATCAAGACCTATCCTTCATCCCGTGTTTTCTTCTTTGGAGGTGGTGGAAAAGAGCGCGAAGTGCTTGACACATGGGCCAAGCGCTATGCCAATTGCACGAATGCGTCGGCAGTTCTCGGTGGAATGGGCGACGAATTGATACTCATGAGCCATTTGGATGTCATGGTGAGTATGGACAGTGGCAACATGCATATGGCCTCATTGGTGGGTACAAAGGTAGTAAGCATCTGGGGAGCCACGCATCCTTACGCGGGTTTCATGGGGTGGAAACAAAGCGAAGAGAATGCTGTTCAGTTGGATATGCCGTGCCGTCCATGCTCCGTCTATGGCAACAAGCCCTGCTTGCGTGGTGATTATGCCTGCATGAACAATATCAGTCCCGAGATGATTATTGAGAAAATAGCTAAGCTTTTCAATTGAAATAGCTCAGAACGACTTGCCGAAACCGAGGTAAGGACTAAGATAAATGTTCTTGATGGAGTGGTCTCCGCCAAATCCGAACATTGTAGAAATGCCCACGCGGAACATGAAACCGTGAGGTGCCTGACGGCGATAACCGATGTTGGTGAACAGATAGTAGAAGGCAAAACTACGGTTTTCTTTCACATGTTTGTCGAAAACTAACTGGTAGGAATGGTCAGGTTGCTGCTCAATCTTATACGCATCATACTCGTTTCTGCCGAAAACCACGCCGAGATTTGTACCTAAACCGAGTTCAAGTTTTTTATTTTTACGCCCGATAAGATAGTTCAATCGCGGTACGAAAGAAATGATGTTGAAACGATTGATATCATTAATGAAGTTGTCGGTCGACAGATAAGCCCAGGCCAATCCCACCGAATAGCCCCAGCCTTTGTTGCCTTTGAAACGCGAATCATAGTGAACACCAAGCATGTTTGAAGGGCCGAGAAGTTCTGCAGAAATGTTTCTTACGGGTTTATCTATGGAGTCTGTGGTTGTCTGTGCAGACACATTCATGATTGAAAAAGCAAGAGAAAGGATGACAATAGCAAATTTCTTCATTTGATTTTCTTTTTGTTTAATTTCTGATATATGTTCTGTTCGTTGCCGTTATCTATTTTTTCAAGCAGCATATTGCATAAAAATACATTGTTGCAAAGGTAGAATAAAATAGTGAAAACAGCAAGAAAAGGATATGAAAAAGAGTGAGAAAACTCATTTTTTGCTTCTTCATAAAGATAAATAAAATGAGAATGAAAAGGTAAGAAAAGAGGTTTTTTGAAGTAATTTATTACACACTTAGGGGGTGTTTGTGCAGTGTTAGGCGCTTTTTTGTGTAAAATATTTGGGAAATTGAAAATAAATTAGTTCCTTTGCAACCAGTTTTTCATTTAGAAATTAATTATAAACATTTTAAAAAGTAACTATTATGTCAGAAATTGAAAGCAAGGTAAAGGCTATTATCGTAGACAAACTCGGTGTAGACGAGGCTGAAGTTAAGCCAGAAGCAAGCTTCACAAACGATCTTGGTGCTGATTCATTGGATACTGTAGAGTTGATTATGGAATTCGAAAAAGAGTTCGGTATCTCTATTCCAGATGATAAGGCAGAGACTATTCAGACTGTAGGTGACGCTATTAAGTACATCGAAGAGAACGCAAAGTAATAGCTTAGTTTAAGTTATTTTGCAAATTATAAGATTAGGGATTAGTGATTAAGGATTGGGTTACAGCCTGTTGTGCCCAATCACTAATCCCTAATCCCTAATCATTTTTTTATATATTATGGAATTAAAGAGAGTAGTAGTAACAGGTCTTGGTGCTGTTACACCCGTTGGTAACACTCCCGAAGAAACCTGGAAGAACTTGCTCGAAGGCAAGAGTGGTGCTGCCCCAATCACTAATTTCGATACAACGAATTTCAAGACTAAGTTTGCCTGTGAGGTAAAAGGCTTGAATGTGAACGATTATATCGACCGGAAAGAGGCACGAAAAATGGACCGTTATTGCCAACTGGCAATGATCAGTGCTGCACAAGGCATCAAAGATGCAGGTCTCGACCTTGAAAAAGAAGACTTGAATCGCATTGGTGTTGTCTACGGTGTAGGCATTGGCGGTATCAAAACCTTTCAAGATGAGGTGACATACTATGGTCAACATAGTGCTGATGGACCTAAGTTCAATCCTTTCTTCATACCAAAGATGATTGCAGATATAGCATCCGGTCAGATAAGTATACAGTATGGCTTCCATGGTCCAAACTATACGACGACGAGTGCATGCGCATCTTCAAGCAACGCTTTGGCCGATGCATTCAATCTTATCCGTTTAGGTAAGGCGAACATCATTGTCAGTGGTGGTGCTGAAGCAGCCATCTGCGAGTGTGGTGTGGGCGGTTTCAACGCCATGCATGCCCTTTCAACCCGCAATGATGACCCCGAACATGCAAGTCGTCCCTTTAGTGCGAGTCGCGATGGCTTTGTGATGGGCGAGGGATCCGGATGCTTAATCCTCGAAGAGTTGGAGCATGCTAAGGCACGTGGTGCAAAGATTTACGCTGAAATGGTAGGCGAGGGAGCAAGTGCCGACGCTTATCATATCACTGCTTCTCACCCGGAAGGCTTGGGCGCAAAGCTCGTCATGATGAATGCACTCAAGGATGCTGGCCTGAAAACAGAGGACATTGACTATATCAACGTACATGGAACCTCTACTCCGGTAGGTGATATTTCTGAGGCTAAAGCTATCAAGGATGTCTTCGGTGAGCATGCTTATAAGCTCAATATCAGTTCTACAAAGAGTATGACCGGACACCTTTTGGGTGCTGCGGGTGCTGTAGAAGCAATGGTTTGTGTATTGAGTGTGAAGAACGATATCATTCCTCCAACCATCAACCACGTTGAGGGTGACGATGATGAAGTATTGGATTACAAGATGAACTTCACTTTCAACAAAGCACAGAAGCGCGAAGTTCGTGCGGCATTGAGCAACACTTTCGGTTTTGGAGGCCACAACTGCTGCGTTGTTTTCAAGAAATATGCTGAATAATATCATTGATAGAATAAAGCTTCCTTTCCGTAAGGAGAAGGAGCTTTATTCGTCTTTATACGCTATTCTCGGTTTTTATCCGCGCAATATCAGCTACTACAAACTGGCTCTGATGCATAAAAGCATCATGCGACGCAATGCAAAGGGAAAGCCTGTCAACAACGAACGGCTCGAATTTCTGGGCGATGCTATTCTCGATGCTATCGTGGGTGACATCGTTTATCAGCACTTTCCGGGCAAGCGTGAGGGCTTTTTGACGAACACACGCTCTAAACTTGTGCAGCGTGACACACTCAACAAGTTAGCCAATGAGTTGGGTATCAGCAAACTGATACTTAGTAACGGGCGCAGTTCTTCTCACAACAGCTACATGGGAGGAAATGCTTTCGAGGCACTTGTCGGTGCTGTTTATCTCGACAGAGGCTATGATGCATGCATGAACTTCATGCAGCATCGCATCTTGACCCAGATGATCAACATCGACAAGGTGGCTTATAAAGAGGTGAATTTCAAGAGTAAACTCATTGAATGGAGTCAGAAAAACCGCGTTAAACTCGACTTTGAAATCCTTGAACAGGGAAAAGATAAGAATGGAAGTCCTATTTTCAACTACAAGGTTGTCATTGAAGGTATTGACGGTTGTGACGGTGTTGGCTACAGCAAAAAGGAGAGTCAGCAGCTTGCCTGCAAGCTAACGTTGGAGCAACTGCGCAAGAAACCCCAGTTCATTGATGCTGTGTTTGCTGCCAAGGCCAACCGCACGAAGATGGAAGAAGAGCCTGTTGAGAACGTGCCGAGCACTGAACTTGCCGATAATTTCATTATTCCACAGGGCGAACAGCCTGTTGTCAGGGAAGAAGAAAAGCATGAAAACGTGTTCCGGGAAAAGGTCTATGAAGACCGACCGGCTAAGAAACGCCGCTGTTCTCCGATGTATAACACTGACAAGGAAGTGGGCGAAAAGAAAACCGAAACACATGAAGACGAATTTGATTTGAGCGATATCAGTGCGCGTAGGCAGACCGATGAGGAAATCATTGCAGCTGCCGAAGCAGCCGCTTTCGAGGAGAAGACAGACTGATATCCTTGCTTTTCTTTAGCTTGAAAAACTTAGTGATAAAGCTATACCAAAGAAAATGCAGTGAAACAACTCTTGTTTCACTGCATTTTTTATTATAGCTGAAATTCCAAAATATTATCTTTCTTCTCTTAACTCAATCCTGTTCTTATTATAGTTTCTTAGTGTTTGACTTCTCTTTATCATTCCTTTCTTAGGGCTGAAGAATTGGGTAGTCATTATCCTTTAGTCAGTAATCTGAGTATCTTCATGATAGTTTATAATAAACTGATAATCAAATAGTTATTAACTACATGTATCGCTGATTTGTAACTTGCGTCAAAACGTATTGTGATTTGCGTCAAGTTACGTGCTGAAGTGACTCAAGTTACAGTGTGATTAGCGTCAAGTTACGTGGTAATTTCCACCTTATTGTTTCATCATAATGACTATGTGGTAAAATAGCAGGCGAGAGATGAGCCTGCAACTTGCGTTCTACCTGCTTCGCAGTATATCTTAGAATATAGGAGAATATCTGTAAAAATAAATATTGTTTACTAAGCAATAACCTGATATATTCTGATATATTCTCCGATATTCTTCAATG
>NZ_KV817577.1:0-6007 GCF_001814685.1 Prevotella sp. HMSC077E09
GTTGAGAATCGGGATGCCCAGAATAAAATTTTAACTTCAGCCCTCGACAACACGGTTAAGTCAAGTCGTATAAAAAAAATAGAAGCAGCAAGAGAACTCCACGCAATTTATAACAGTTACGAGATCAGGAAAGTAAAGTTGGCAACAATCCTTCGCAAGATGTACAAATGGGGGGATAATTGGAGATTGTGTGGATATGCACATGACTATACTGTTTAGCCTGAACTTTCTATTATACATCAAAAGTGAGGAGATTATGAAAATAAAGACAAACAGATACTTCTTCAAGAAAGCCGAAAAAGGTTGGACTATCATGAAGCGTAGAATGGACGGTTATATCATCGCCATACGTTGGGTGGCCAGCTGGCAGGAAGCACGGCAGCAAGTCTATAAGCTCAACGGATGGAGTTGAAATTATTCCATGCGACTCTATACGAAGAACTCTAATATAAACAATTCATATACAAACAAGATGAAAACATTATCAATCCACAAAAGCAAGACCTCATCGGCATCTGAAGCTGTCGGAAAATGGTGGAACTCAAAGAATGTATTCTTCTCTCTGCTCGCAGAAGAAAACTTCACTAATAAAGAGGTGGTACTCGTACACCTGATTCTTATGGCATTTCTAATCGGTACCGCTTTGGTAGAGACATACCCTGTCATATCAATCCTTGCAATCATTGCAAGTGCCGTTTGTGTCAGGATTTTGAATGGTGTGGGTAACAATATTAACAATGTTAGTAATTAGCTTATTTTTTTATACCTCAAAATATTAACATTTAAGCAAAACACATAAGAGAGTATCTGAAAATATCAAAAGTTCCAAATAATAAATATTTGGAACTTTTTTAATGTATCTTAACAAAATAAGCAGATAGGAAGTTTTTCCAAAAGATTTTGAAAATGTTAATATAAGACTTTTATTTTTTTGACACCTCATTTTCATAGTGAGGTTTGTATCTTCGCAGTCGTTAAAATATTTTTTTTATGAGAAGAAATCACTTATCATTAACTCTCGCGTTGACGGCACTTGCTTTCTCTTCCTGTACAAAGCATCCGTCATTTCAGAACTCTACCGAAGCGATAGAGGCCTGTAAAGCAAAGCTGTCGGAAATCCAATCTTACAAGGATGCCGAAATTGAAAAAGTAACTGACCTTACGGCACAGTGGCAGGAACTTAAAGACTCGTCGTACAGTGTCTTTTCAAAAGACTCTACCATTAACCTGAAGAGTCCGGTGGCACTTGCCTATTTTGTCATTTCCGATTCTGTGAGAACAGAGCTGACACGACTTGCTTTTTCAAAGCAGCGTTCGCTTCAGGACGTGATGTACCTTAAACTCAATACGGCTTCCGAACGGGCAAAGATGGAAAGTTCGGACACCTATAAAAAAGCGTCTGACTTTTATGGGGGACTTGACAAAGAACAGACGATAAAGGGACTTCCACAAATACTGGCCATCTACAACAAGTTGCTAAACAGTACGCATGACTTTAAGCAGGAGTCTCAATTGCTTACCTTTATCAGGCAGGAGGACAGATGTTTCCGTTCGCTCATGGAACACCTTAGCAATGTACCCATGGATGAGATGCAGCGGTTAACCCAAAAGACAACAAGGCTTTTTGACCGGCTTTACTCTTCTGTCGGTCAGAAAAACGATGAAGTGAATGACAGGACCATGCTGTATCTGACCATGCGTTTTAACCGCAGGATCATGCAAAATGCCATTGCGTGCAGGGAAGACATACTGAACAACAAGCAGCTTAGCCAGGAACAACGGGTCAGTTACCGCTGGATGCTGATTCAGCCCTATGTGTCCTTGGATGGGTATTCAACGGCTGCATTGACCAAGAAACAGCGTGAAGAGCTGATGGTAATTTCCAAGGAACTGCCAATACTTTTGAATCGCCTGGACAACAAAAAGAAAACGAAGGAGGAGGAAAATAAGCTGATAGCCACTTTGGCCAACTATTTTCTGAAATCGTATATTTCAGCAACTTTATAAATAGAAAATCGTATGGAAAAAGCATTAGACTACAACACACTTGAAGACGGAACCTACAAGCGTTCCATCCTCCTGCTTTATCAGAAGTTGATAAAGTTGCTCCCTGGCTATTTTACAGAACAGCAGATATGCGTTATCCAACACGCTTATTTTACGGAAGTCGTTCTTAACATGGAAGAGCAACACGTGTTGGAAAATTTCGTATCGGATTTGGTGGAGAAACTGCATATACACGTTCTCTATGCTTCCAAGGAAGAGAAAGGAAAAGTATATAAGGTGGTGGCATACTCGACTCCGGTAGAAGATGAAATGTTTGTTGTCTATCTGTCATCGACCAATTACGGAATCGTTGACTCAATGACGGTATTCTTCTTTGATAGTTTGGAAACGATGTACTATCAGCTGCTTTCCGAAAGGGACAGTATGCCCAAACTTCAGAAAAACATTCTGGAACAAGAATCATACGCAGAAACATTGTCGAACTTCAATTGAAAGAAATATGGTGATGTTAATATTAAAATTAATCCTTTTCGTGGTGCTGACGAGCATTCCTTTCCTGTATCATTTTCTAATCAAGCCAAGGAGGGAAAGCGTGAAAAAATACCGCAATGTTTTTACGGCAGCACAGCCCCATATGTCGAAGTTGAAGAAGTCTGTTTGGAGAATAGGCACTCATCTTATCAACTTCTATGACAAGATGAAGCATCGGGAAAAGCCAAGAAAGTTTTTTACATTATTACTTTTACTGTTTCTTCTCGGTATTCAAGGTGTAGACAACTTTGCATCAGGAGAAGTGGCTGCCACATATAAGACCATGGCGAAAGAAAAGAGGTTGGACCAGCTTAGCATCAGCGGAAAGAAAACGGCGGCTCCGTTCATGCAACGAAAGATGAACAACTATCTCTATCCCTTTCTGACCCGCCCCCTCGTTTACCTTATTACTTTCGGGATGACACTACTGTTCTTCTCTTACAAGTTGGCTAACAGAATACTCACGAAAATACATAATAGCAAAAGGATTCTGATAGGTGTTTCCTGTGTAATTATTTTGTTTTCTTTCTTCGATGAAGGAAGGTATATTTTGCTGTCTGAAGTACTTTTCGTTATTGCAATGGCAGCCTTGTTCTATCCCAATTTTCATGATCCTGCTGCTCCCAAAGGGAGGAAACCGATACCACAAAAATACACGGTAGAAAGGAAGGCTGCATGACCTTTATCGGTTACAACATTTATATAAAAATGTGGATTGGAAAAAGGTAGATTTTTACATATAATATTGATAATATAAAATAATAATGACTAACGATAAAATGATAGATAAAGAAGTCGTTCAGAATGGTTATAAGAACTATCATGTAAGAATGTCTTCCGACCTGCTTAAGTTTCTCTGCGGAGACTACACTTACAAGAACGCAAAGCGTTTTTCTCGCCTGCAGGCCTTTCAGGATCTTGTGACACGTCATTGTACCTCCGAGAGGAAACAAGAGGATATGGTCGCAAATATAGAGTGTCTGTCGAAGTCTTGGGGCTGGAGTCGACCATCGGTCATGAAGTTCATCCAAAATTTAGAGACTATGAATGTTCTGGAAGTCTTCAATGTTGTTACAAGCAAAATGGTCAGACTCCGAAAAGATATCGTCGTTTTTGCCCCGGCAAAAGATGTTGAGAAATGACGGAGAGGGATTTTATCCATCCCGAAAATCCGGCTTGACATTTCATTTTTAATGAACTTGGAGATAGAAAAGACAAAGTCTTGGTACATGCGCTTGCGCATGAGCGATCGTTTTGCAAACGAAAAGAATTGTTTTACATTGGGAGGTAGCCTAATACCCCCCAAATCAAAATTTGGGGGTATTGCCACCCCGGCGAGGGGGGACTTCGTGCGGCAAGCCGTGTCAATATTAGGCTCTCCGAGGGGTAAAGCGGAAATGGTTTTGAAACGTGTCGGGTCTTCACTCGTACGGAAGCTAAGGTAGAAAACATTCACAGAGACCCCCCACAGAGACCCCCCACAGAGACCCCCCACAGAGATCTATCATAATCTTCATTAAATCAGAGTAATAGAAATACAGAGACCCCCCATAAAGACCCCCATTAATTGGTAATAACAAAATGTTAGAGGCGGGCACTTCGAAATATTTATATTCAGAGCCCCCCCACAGAGACCCTCCGGCTAAAATAAAAAAATGGCAAAACAAGTAATGGATCTTATGCCTACAAAAGGCATTACTGTTGCTCAAAGCAATGAGCATCTACGAAACTTCTCGGCGGAAGCATACCGGAGAAAACTATCGTATGCTTTTGACCCGACACGTGAGCATCTTAATTTTGAAGTTCGCAAAGGGGGTGTGATAGCTCCCATCGACAAGCAGCTCTCAATCCCCAAACGAATCAAAGACAATTTGAAGGCAAGGAATATAATAGACCCTAACCTCGGACTTCCGGAACCGAAGTACCGGACTGTTGCAAATTTCATCTTGGGTGGTTCGAGGGATCAGATGCACCGTTTGGCCTTCGGTGAACAACAGGTGAACTTGGACAAGGGAGCCGATAATTCGGGAATTACTCGCAGCCCTGAAATAGAAAAATGGGCTGTTGACATGTACAAGTTTATGAGTAAAAAATATGGTGAAAAGAATATCGCAGCTTTTATAGTACATCTTGATGAAACAAACCCTCATATTCATTGCACAATTTTACCAATAACGGAGAGGAATAAATTCTCTTGGAAAATGGTTATGGCAGGGCAGAGTAAATTTGAATATAGTCAGCGCCTGACAGCCCTTCACAATGAACTCTCGGAGGTCAACAAGAAGTATTCTCTTGACCGGGGAGACAGCATTGCAGAGACGGGGCACAAGCATAAAACGATGGGAGAATATTATGCACAAAAAAGAGAGGATTTAAAGAAAGAAGTTGATCATCTGAAAGGCGATGTCGCTGATCAAAAGCGACAGATTTCGAGAAACAAGGTTACACTGTCAGAACAAGAAAAAGCAATTAAGCATGGTGAAGCAAGATTGAAGGGACTGGGTACCATGATAGCCAATCTTGAAAAACATAAAAATGACTTGCTCCGTGAGATTGAGAAGTTAGAAAATGATGTCAAGGCAGGAAAGATAACCAAGGAGCAGGCAGATATTGAACGTGTGAGAATCCTCGCCGATATTGAAAAAACAAAAGAGAAAATTATTGACAAAAAAGGAAAGCTCGCAGAGGCGGAGAGAAAGCTTGAATTAGTGAGGGGACAGACCGAAGCCACCGAAGAGCGATATAAGGAAATCAAGGGTGACATACATTCCATTGCGCCGAACCTTAACACGCAAGCCCTACATGACATGCAAGCTGTTGGATGGAATATGGCCTCGATAGAAGCGCAAAAGTCTTATAGCAAATTTAATGCTTACCGTGAGTCTCTTCCGCCAGAGCAGAGAGTGGCTTTTGACGAAGCGACTAAAGGATTTTCTGAAGGTTCTGTGTTCGAACAGATGGCAGAAAATTCAAGTCAGGTTGCCTTGGTCGCCACGGCTCTTTTTCTTGGCTATCTTGATAAGGCAACAGAGATTTCGCAGAGTGCCGGCGGCGGTTCCGCGCCTAATGGAGGCTGGGGTAAGAAACCTGACGAGGACGATATAGCGTTCCGACAACGCTGTTTCCTAATGGGTATGCACATGCTGAAATCAGGTAAGAAAAGGAATATCAAGCGGTAATAATGTTGATGTTTTTTCATGGGGAATGTTGTAGATGTTTGTGAATCCGAATAAGATATGGATTGTATATATGTCTATTTTCTTATACTTCAATACAAGTATAGCGCAACACGTATATACATCTATACGGATATACGTATATACGAGCATACGGCTATACACACTACACCTGCGGTGTTTTTTACATTTACTTTTATCTATCTTTCCATTTCCGTTTCTGATTTCGACCTCACTTTTCGTCCGCTTGTAGTCATCTTCGACTTTTATTCTGCAAAGGTATCGCAGGCAGG
>NZ_KV817578.1:0-24045 GCF_001814685.1 Prevotella sp. HMSC077E09
AGACTGTCGCATTTACTAATTTAAACTGCACTTTTTCCTGCGACTAAATAGAAATGGGAAGCTGTCTTCAACGTGAGTGTGAAGCCATTTTATAGTCTCGATACCCTCTTTTTTATCCTTTGGATTTGCAATCTCAGTCATTTCAGCCCGCAATATGACTGCCTTTACAGCGCATGATGATGCAAAACACATGGTGACTTGACGCAGATTGCAAAGTAATTTGACGCAAATCACAGCGTTTTCTAACGTGATTTTACGCTGCATTTTGCATCTTCTTTCACAACAAACTGAATGTCAGCACGTTACAAACTATCAAAATACAGCGCGTATTTGAAGCGAGGATGACTTTATTTCTGAATTTACAAAATCTACGAGAGCAATTGTAAAGTCCTGTGATAAAAATTAACATATAATCTGTCATGCCGAATGATATGAGATTTTCTCATTCATTTCGCCAGACAAAACCCTAAGACCGACTATTCACAAATCAATCCTTTGGTCAGCATGTCATAATACAAAGCCTCGAGTTCACCCTGTGTAAGCTGCTCAACAGCGTGCTCTATGGCTCTTATCAGCTCTTCGCGGCGATACTCGCCCGACGCATTGAAATGTGCAAAGTCTACCATTTTATCTTTCTTTTTGTTTCTTGCAAAGGTAGTTCAAATAGGAGACAACCGAAAGAAAAACGGCAAATTATTTTGTCGATAAACTTTATAAGCCACTTAACGGCACATCATCAGATAATTTTATTACCTTTGCTATATCATTCTTAAAGAAACATATCATGGAACAAATCAAGAACGAACACCTGACCGTGAGCCTTTCTGCTCATGGTGCAGAATTGCAGAGCATCAAGGATGCCAATGGGAAAGAATACCTCTGGCAAGCCAATCCCGACAAGTGGGGGCGTCATTCGCCTATCCTTTTCCCCATTGTCTGCGGACTGTGGAATGACACTTTCCGCATCAACGGCAAGGAATATTCCATGTCACGACATGGCTTTGCGCGCGACACTGATTTCACTTTAGTGGCCCAGAGCGAACAAAAAGCGGTCTATGCACTGCACGATACTGCCGAAACGCTTAAGGTTTATCCTTTCCATTTCAATCTGGCTATCAGTTATAAACTTGTTGGAAACAGGATAAAGGTGGTGTGGCATGTGGAAAATACAGACCGAAAAGAGATTTATTTCCAGATTGGAGGACATCCCGCTTTCAATGTTCCCGACCTCAAAGTGGGTGAACCCTTGCACGGACGACTACGTTTTGATGAGGCCGAACCACGCCGGATATTCGGTAATGTGAAGGGTTGTATCGTGCCGGAACACCACACTGTGACCACCGAAAACGGCATATTCGAGTTTACAGAAGAGAGTTTCAAAGACGATGCCATTATCTTTGACCACAGTCAACTCCACAAAGTGAGCCTTCTGAACAAAGAAAACAAGCCCGAAGTAACCGTTGATTTCAAGACACCTGCTATCGGGATATGGAGTCCTTACGGCAAGAATGCCCCCTTTGTCTGCATCGAACCGTGGTATGGAATTGCTGACTGGGTAGAGTTTGAAGGCGAGTTTAAAGATAAATATCTTATGAATAAGCTGCTCCCCGGCTGCAGTTTCATGAGCGAATACACCATAACGATTGGGGAACTCCATGCGGATTGAACCTTTTATCAACTGAACTTGTGGAGAAAGAAAAAGCATTCTGTCACACAAAAAACTTCATATAAACAAAAAAGCTAAATGATTTTCAAACCATTTAGCTTTCTTTTTGTTGGGATACCCGGACTCGAACCAGGAATGACAGGACCAGAATCTGTAGTGTTACCATTACACCATATCCCAAGATTTCAATTGACTCATCGGCTTTACTCCCGATTTTCGCATGCAAAGGTAGTGCATTTCTCTGAACCATCAAAACTTTTCGGCACTTTTTTTCATAAAAAACAGCGAAACTTAAAAATAGACTTTGCTTTATGAGTAATATAGCTTGAAATTATGTACCTTTGTCCCTGATACACTATTATTACATACATTAAAAAGCAAATCCATTCATGGAAACAACAGAAAAGTTGGTTGAGACCATCACAAAAGGCATACAAGAGAAGAAAGGTAAGGACATTACAATTATCAATCTGAAACATATTGACGGGGCTATTGCCAAATATTTCATTATCTGTCAAGGCAACTCACCGACACAGATAGAGGCCATTGCAGGCTCAATCAGCGATACTGTTCGTGAAGACTTAAAGGAAAAACCTATCAATGTGGCCGGACTCGGCAACAATCAATGGGTAGCTATTGACTATTCTGACGTGCTCGTGCATATCTTCATGCCTGAAACACGCGAATATTATAACCTTGAAAACCTGTGGGAAGATGCCAAATTAACAAATATTCCAAATCTCGATTAGACGTTTGGCATGTAATTTGATAGCACAGTTTCCATATAAATCAGAAATGCATACTATAACATGAACGAAAAAAAGAACTTCTTAAATAACAGAGATAAAGGCAATGAGCCTAAGATGCCACGGTTCAATATGAACTGGATCTACTTGCTTGTGGCCATCGTTGCAGGCGTATTCCTGCTCTCTGGAGGCGGGAACATGCTCGCCAGAGACGGAGCTAATCAAGAAGCTTCATATGCAAAATTCAAGCAATATGTGGCAAAAGGCTATGCAACCAGCGTTGTTGTGAACAAGGAAAAAAGCACGCTGAAGATGTATGTTGCACCAAAACATATTCAAGATGTATTCCACATGAATGCCAAGCAGGTAGGAACACGCCCTTATGTCAATGTGGCTTTTGGTTCTGTCGACGAGCTTGAGAAGTTCCTTACTTACGAACAAAAGGCTGGAAAAATAGTCGATTTCAGTTATGACAACGACTCCGGGAGCAGTATTTTCAACGGACTTCTATTCCAATTTGGGCCGCTCTTACTCCTTATCTTGTTCTCGCTCTGGATTATGCGCCGCATGAGTGGCGGTGGAAATGTAGGCGGAGGAGGTGGCATTTTCAGTGTAGGCAAGAGTAAAGCCAAGCTGTATGAGAAAGCCAACGACCTCGGGATAACATTCAAAGACGTAGCCGGACAGGAGGGAGCAAAGCAAGAAGTGCAGGAAATTGTAGAGTTCTTGAAGAATCCCCAGAAGTATACTGAGCTCGGAGGAAAGATACCTAAGGGTGCATTACTCGTCGGACCACCGGGTACCGGCAAGACTTTGCTGGCCAAAGCTGTGGCAGGTGAAGCCGGAGTTCCATTCTTCTCTATGAGCGGTTCAGACTTTGTTGAGATGTTTGTCGGTGTTGGAGCAAGTCGAGTTCGTGACGTTTTCTCGCAAGCTAAAGACAAATCACCATGTATTATCTTTATAGATGAGATTGATGCCGTAGGCCGTGCCCGCAGCAAAAACCCCTCTATGGGCGGTAATGACGAGCGAGAGAACACGCTGAATGCCTTATTGACAGAGATGGATGGTTTCGGAACAAACAGTGGAGTCATTGTTCTGGCAGCCACAAACCGTGCAGATATGCTCGACAAAGCCTTGCTTCGTGCAGGTCGTTTCGACCGTCAGATCAACGTAGATCTGCCGGATTTGACTGAACGTAAGGCCATTTTCAAAGTCCATCTGCGTCCTCTGAAGGTGGATAACAGCCTTGATATCGACTTCCTTGCACGCCAAACACCTGGCTTTTCGGGTGCCGACATCGCCAATGTTTGTAATGAAGCAGCACTGATTGCTGCCCGTCATAACAGCAAGACGGTCTGCAAGCAAGACTTCCTTGATGCCGTTGACCGCATCATCGGTGGTTTAGAGAAGAAAACCAAGGTGATGACAGCTGCCGAGAAGCGTTCTATCGCATTGCATGAAGCCGGGCATGCCACGATCAGCTGGTTCTGTGAACATGCCAATCCGCTTGTAAAGGTGAGCATAGTTCCTCGTGGTCAGGCCCTTGGTGCAGCGTGGTATCTGCCCGAAGAACGCCAGATCACGACCAAAGAGCAAATGCTCGACGAGATGTGTGCACTGCTTGGAGGCCGTGCTGCAGAGGAGTTGTTCACCGGACATATCTCAACAGGCGCGATGAACGACCTCGAACGTGCCACCAAGAGTGCCTATGGCATGATTGCTTATGCCGGTATGAGCGACCGATTACCTAACATCTGCTATTACAACAATCAGGAATATCAGTTCCAACGCCCTTACTCTGAGACCACCGCTAAGGTGATTGACGATGAAGTTCTGAAGATGATCAACGAGCAATATGCACGTGCAAAGCAAATGCTTGAAGAACATAAGAAGGGACATAATGAATTGGCTGAACTGCTTATCACACGTGAGGTCATCTATGCAGAAGACGTGGAACGCATCTTCGGAAAGCGTCCATGGATTAGCCGGGCACAGGAGATTATCAACGAAAATGAGGCCAATGTGCCGAAACTTGAAGACATGCCCGATGCTGTAAAGCAAGCTGAAGCTGAACATCAAGCATCATTAGAAAAGAACAATAGCAATGACTGACAAAATGAAGAATTTGATTGTGAGAGCCATCAGCGGTGCGCTCTTCGTCGTTATCATGGTGGGTGGCTTCATGAGTCCACGCACAATGGTGGCATTGTTTGCCCTGATTACCGGACTGACCGTATGGGAATTCACCGGATTAGTGAACCAAAGAAAGGGCGTAACGGTCAATCGCTTCATCAGCACAGTGGCTGGAGTCTACTTCTTTCTGGCCGTGGCAGCCATCCGAATGGGCATCACATCAAACTTCATTATCATTGTTCCCTACCTGCTTACCATTGTCTATCTCTTCATCAGCGAACTCTACCTGAAACAGGAAGACCCTGTCAACGACTGGGCATATACCATGCTTTCGCAACTCTATATTGCCCTCCCGTTCTCCATGATCAACGTTCTTGGCTTTGAACTTTCGGAAGACGGAGTCAGCTGTCACTACAACATGCTGCTTCCACTGTGTGTATTCATCTTCCTTTGGCTTAATGATACGGGAGCCTACTGCAGCGGATCACTGTTTGGAAAACACAAACTTTTCCCACGCATCAGCCCGGGTAAGAGTTGGGAAGGAAGCATTGGAGGTGGTATTCTCGTGATGATTGTGGCTGCTTTCATCGGTTACTACACCAATGAAAACGGCCAAATTTCACAGCTTTCTGTTCTCGGTTGGGTTGGATTAGGACTCATCGTAGTGGTTTTCGGCACATGGGGAGATCTCGTAGAGAGCCTTTTCAAGCGCACATTGGGCATTAAAGACAGCGGGAAAATCATGCCGGGTCATGGTGGAATGCTCGATCGTTTCGACTCTTCTCTCATGGCTATTCCTGCTTCTGTCGTGTATCTCTACACGCTGCAACTACTTTCATAAGGACACTGTTCACAACAAAACAGCCCCATACATGCGAGGACTTTCTTCCTCGCATGCTTTGTTTTAAAACCTCTCTGCTAAAGACTGATTTTTCTTTACAATAGCCCGCACAGGAAGGGGCATGTTTCAAAATAAAAGTTCAACGGTCGGAAATACGCGAGTTTTGAGCCTCTTTGCTAACAAACTGTACATCAATCAATTACATCATTTCTTGCTTTTTATCTCATAACATCACAGGAAAAAGCACTGCAATTTGAGTCATCTTACAGGGTGATTTGCGTCAAATTATCCCGTAATCTGCTACAGATGACACACCAAACTATGGCATATTGCATCCTAAAATGACAGAAAACACAAAATCAGCAAAGCGAAAACATAAAATCAAGTCAATCAAAACAGCAGACAACATGCCATTTTCCTCCTCTTTTTTTCTAATTCATAACTTTAAAAGGATGGCTTTTCTGACCAATTAATTTGACAAATATTGAAATCAATAAACACAGTGCATAGGAATAGACAGAATGCAAGACAGTCTTCCTTTCATTATTAGTTTTCCTGTATATACCCTAAAACAGCCGTATTTCATGCAATTCAAACATACACTTTTTGCACGTTATAAAGGCGCAACAAACGATTATCGGAGTAAAATCATGAGGAATATCTGCAAGCCTTTTCCTTAATATTAAAAAGCAAGTGCAATGAAATGATGCCATCTACAACGGCAAAACAGCATCTGTTTTTACAGAAAGAAAAAGCCAAGCAGTTAATAATCAACTACTTGGCAATCTGTACTGTGCGCCTGATAGGACTCGAACCTACACGGCATGAACCACTAGATCCTAAGTCTAGCGCGTCTACCAATTTCGCCACAAGCGCTTTGTGGATGCAAAGATACAATAAAATTCCGAGATAACGAAAAGAGGATGACGATTTTTTAACGCTTTTGCGCAATGTCCAAACGATTTCACTGAATATCCTGACTGCTATGCACGCTGTCTTTTCCGCTATGACTTAAGGGGCTGTTTCGTGTGTTCACTAACGCTCACGGATAGCCGAAGGCGACTCTCCAAGCTGTGCCTGTACGTAACGGGTGAAGTGGGCCGGCGATGAGAAATTAAACTTTTCACTGATCTCCAACACTGATAATCGCCGATTACGCAAGTGCAACCGAATGTCAATCTTTACAAAATGATGTATCCAATAGTTGGCAGGATGCCCCGTAACTGTACGGCAAACGTCCGACAGATACTTGGCCGTGACAAAGAGTTTATCGGCATAATAAGCCACTTCCCGATGTAACTTATACTCACCATTCTGCAACAGTTTGATGAAATCCCGAATAAGTCTTGCCGACCGAAGAGGCACATGTGTGGGGCCGTAAATACGGTCTTCGAAGTGAAAGATGTCTAAGAAGAACTGCAAACAACTTACGGCAAGCGCATCAAGATAAAAGGCATGACACCTGTTATCGGCTCTCTTGACAATGGCATTCATGTCATCCTGGCATACTTTTGCTTCTTTCTCGGTCAGCTCCAAGATTGGGTTTTCCATCAGTAACAACGTGCTTCTGACACCGAAATTGGCATCAGGAGCCGCCGAATCCATAAAAGGAATATTGATATAGAGTACTGTTACTTCGAATTTTCCATGCAGAGAGAAGTCTTTCAATAAATGATGTTCTCGAACGATTAACAAGTTGTTTTTCTGAATGTTATATTGTTTGTCGTTGTAAATAAAGCTGCACGAGCCTTGCAAACATAACACATGAGCAACATAATCCTTGGTTTCAGTAGCTCCCATCTTCGTAAAGTCACTTCCGGTAATAATTGTTTCGCGGTAGTCCATAAGCTGGGAATAATTAAGTTAATGAAGCGCCTTATCAGCAGAACTCCAAGACAAAGATAGACATTATAAGTCAAAAGCACTGTCAAGTTTTAAGAAAAGTTTTTATGTTTCTAAACATTTCTATTTCAATATCTTACGTGCTTGTTCGATGATTGTATCTATTCCGCTGAAGAAGTCAAATCTGTTGAGCCCTGCATGCACATCAGGTGGGATGCCAAATTCCGTACTTTGTCCGTCTTTATCATAGATAGGACAAGCAGAGAAGCGTACACTCCACCCGTTAGGCAATTCACTACTGAAGGGCAGTCCAGCTCCCCCACCGGTCGTGTCGCCTACAATCTTGACGTTAGGGCAGCATTTCATATACTTCACAAACTCGTTGGCAGCACTGTAAACGCCACGGTTTGTCAGCACAACAACAGGTTTTTGCCAGCGCAAACCACGGCTTGGATGCAGCCATTGCTCTTTCATTGCAGAGAAATCATTATGCCCTCGTCCAGTCTTATGCTGGAAATAGCCTACAAGAATATCATCATTCGTGAAGCGTGCTGCCAGCTCTTCAGCACTCGAAATCATTCCTCCGCCGTTATTACGGATGTCGATAATCAGACCACGTGCCGTCAGGAAATAAGCTAAGATCTCATTCAAGTTGCCGCTTCCCAACCCATATTCGAACGTTGCACAGCGTATATAGCCGATATTATCATCAAGGATACGATACTTCATTCCATTGGAAATGCGGTAGTCTGTGCCTAAATAACGGTTGATTAATGAGTCGTTTACATTGCTCGGATAGTTCTCACGCCACGACCAGTTGCGTGCAATATTGAAGCTGGTATACATGTTTACATGCCCATCCCGTAGTTCACCGAGCATGTTCCCAAGTACTTCGAAAAGCTGTCCTTCGGTCATCTGACCGGTAATCTGCTTGCTGTAACGCGCGTAAACATCATTCCAGTCGAGACCATATTGCTTGGCTTTATAGTCAAAAAAACAGTAATGCTCATCAATGATACGCCATAACGCTTCGAAATTTCCCCGTGGATTGTTGGCAAACTCATCTTCCTTTATGCAACCGGACAGCAGAGATGCGCAAAGAAACAGCAGTAAAGGCAATATGGAACGTAGGAAATGCTTCATCTTCTGACATGAGTTAGCTTAAACGTTTTGGTCACACCGAGCAGCAAAGTATGCGTATAGGTGTGGTATTTTATTTTATTTACGTGTGCTTGCAGATACTCCCCTTGGTATCCAATACGGAGAGTTGCCCGCCAAAGAGGGATATCCAAGGTCAGGAAATGCCGTAAAGAAGGCGTATTTCCAATATAGGTCGGCACAATATTATGGTCGTAATTGCCTTTCGAAAACAGCTCATAATAGGATTGTCCATAGTTAGGTGAGAACATCACTCCCACCAAAGGCATACCCACTTCATAACGCAAACGGAAGTCGCGAAACTCACTTGAACAGAAAGGATTTTGGAAATTGTAGGTCAAAGCAGCCACCGGCAGCAGGTTAAGAAAGGCATGAGCCTGAGCCGGATTATTGCTGTTACGCGTATTATAAAGGAAACCGAGATTGAGTTCTGCATTTCCTCCGGCCTCCAACTGCAACTCATTACGCCCTAACTTCCATGCTCCACAGAGATAATGCAGGCCACACTGGAAGTTATAGTTACCTGCGATTTCCCTTCCATTCTTGGCTCGATTGTTCACATAGGCTATGTTGCCTTGATGAATTAACTCATAGATCATATGGCTTCCCTCACGTTGTCGCAGCGTATGACTGATGTAACGGAGGTCTAATCCCGTGTATTCTTCAGGACTGAGATACGTATCAAGGAGGTTTGTTGTGCCCCACCCTATCATCTTACTATTGGTGATGACACGTTCTCCGGCCCTCACCTTATCGGTCTGGGCGATAGAAACCAACGGGCAAAGACATAACATCAAACCCGCCAAAAAGATGTTATTTCGTATTATTCGCATCATCTTCAGGGAACAAACTCAATTGTCCATTTAATTCATCTATCACCTGTTGCTGGCTTTTTCCTGCGTCGGGATCAAGATTTTCAGGTTCTTCTTCAACCTCGTCCTCGTCATCCTGCACTTCCGGTTCAGGGAAACGGACTGGTTCAAGCTCTTCAATCGTCCCGATTTGCCATGTAGAAATGCGCTTACCTTTAGCCTTGAAGCCTTTCTGTCCAATGAATTGTTCGGCGTCAATCTCTTCTGGTGAGCGTGCTGCATCATGTCCGCCATAGGTTACCTTGATGCGAGGGAATGGCACATCCGTAAGGATTACGAGCCTGCTATTGGCGTTTTCACCGACAAAGTTCTGCGGTTTTGCCATTGCATCCATCGTGAAGCGCTTGATATAAGGATAGCCCTGATTGTCTGCATCGAAGAGAACAGCTGTCCAAACTTTATCCGGTTGCCACTTCTCTATCCTCACAATATTGTCCGGATAGTGGTTGTTGGCATCGAAATTCGTAATATAGAAGTCATTGTTATCAAGGATAACGAGAATGCGGTCTTCATCAAAGAACTCCCCGAGGAAGCGTCCGTGTTCCTCATAGTTGATGCGCTTCACGTCGGGATCAAACCACACTTTACGTCCACCGAGCGTTGAGTGTCCTTGGCTTTTCAGTCCAATGCGATGGATACTCTGCTTGGTTAAGATGACACCTTTGGCTCCACGGCTCTTAATCATCACCTTACTGAAGTCGCGTTCAAGGAAGATATTCTGGCGTTTCTTCTTCGGATCAGGCTCAAGAACAACCTTGATGATTTCGGCTTCTCCATTAGGATTGGCCGTGAAATAATTCACTTTCGATCCCGGAGTGCCTGCAGTAAGGTCGTATTCACGGTCACGTGTCATACTGGTCACGTTGAAACGCTTCATATAATAATAGCCTTCACGACCATCTTTATATACAACATTATATATAGTACGCTTATCATTCTTCTTGAATACCTGCAACCAAATGATTCCCTTGCCTACAAATATCTTGTCAGCAACCTTGATTATCTTGTATTTTCCATTCTTATAGAAGATGATAATGTCATCAATGTCGGAGCAGTTACAAACAAATTCGTCCTTCTTAAGCCCTGTTCCGATGAATCCTTCCTGCCTGTTGATGTAGAGTTTCTGGTTGGCTTCCACCACCTTTGCACTGTCGATAGTGTCGAAACTGCGTATTTCGGTATGACGAGGATGCTCATCTCCATATTTATTCTTGATGAACATAAACCAGTTAATGGTTACATCTGTCATGTGTTCCAAGTCGTGTTCAATCTCAGCTACTTCTGCCTTGATGCGTGCAATGAGTTCATCGGCCTTGTCTTTATTAAACTTCAAGATACGTTGCATCTTGATTTCCATGAGTCTGAGAATGTCATCACGCGTCACTTCACGAATGAAATCGGGCTTGAACGGTGTGAGTTTCAGATCGACAAAAGCAACAGCTTCGTTCATATCCGCAGCCTGTTCAAACTTCTTTTCCTTATAGATGCGCTGCTCAATGAATATCCGTTCGAGACTGGCAAAGAAGAGTTGTTCGAGCAATTCGCCCCTTCTAATCTGCAGTTCCTTGCGCAAAAGTCCCATCGTTCGGTCCACTCCATGGCGCAACACATCGCTGACCGTAAGGAAACAAGGCTTGTTGTCTTCGATAACACAGCAGTTGGGAGAGATGTTTATCTCACAATCACTGAAAGCATATAGGGCATCCATGGTCTTGTCTGACGACACACCGGGGGCCAAATGCACCTGAATTTCCACTTCAGCTGCCGTGTTGTCATCCACGCGCTTGGCTTTGATTTTCCCCTTATCTATGGCCTTCAAGATGCTGTCGATAAGCGTAGTTGTAGTCTTACTGAATGGGATTTCACGGATAACAAGTGTCTTGTTGTCGAGCTTTTCAATCTTTGCTCTCACCTTCAACACACCGCCCCGCTGTCCGTCATTATATTTACTGACATCAATAGCACCGCCTGTCGGGAAGTCGGGATAAAGCTGAAAATCTTCTCCCCGCAGGTATTTGATAGCTGCATCACAGATTTCATTCAAGTTATGGGGCAACAGTTTGCTGCTCAATCCGACTGCAATTCCCTCGGCTCCCTGGGCAAGAAGCAACGGGAACTTCACGGGAAGCGTGATCGGTTCCTTGTTTCTTCCGTCATAACTCAACTGCCAATCCGTGGTCTTTGGATTGAAAACTACGTCAAGAGCAAACTTCGAAAGGCGCGCTTCTATATAGCGTGGTGCCGCAGCTCGGTCTCCGGTAAGGATGTTTCCCCAGTTTCCCTGGCAGTCAATGAGCAGGTCTTTCTGTCCCATCTGCACCAAAGCATCTCCTATAGAAGCATCACCATGGGGATGAAACTGCATGGTATGCCCCACAATATTAGCCACTTTGTTGTAACGTCCGTCGTCCATACGCTTCATGGAGTGAAGAATACGGCGCTGAACCGGCTTTAGTCCGTCCTCAATATGAGGCACAGCACGCTCTAATATCACATAGCTGGCATAGTCAAGAAACCAATTCTTGTACATACCACTAAGATGATGCACCGCAGATGCATCGAACCTATCGGCCGGTTTGTAGTTAGAATGAGCATCATCGACTATGTTTTCGTCCTCGTTGAGATATTCGTTGTCTTTGATTTCGTCGTCCATGTAATAATTAATTTTATGCTTGGTGTTTTCTGCAATAGCTACAAAGGTAGTGAGAAATATTGGAATATGCAAATAAAAAAAGGTTTCAGAGCGGGATGGACAAAGTTTACAATCACCGTAACCACTATGAAACGAAACGACAACACGCATCCATCCGCAACTTTCTGACACGACATCCGTATCTGAATTCCTGTGTATATGCACTGAAACTTATATCTGTTCATCAACACTAAGCATAGTGACAAGAAATTACACACAAAGCGATGAAAGTTTATTTTCTTCCTCAAACTTATCCTATACTGATAATCAGCGAATTACATTCTTATGGTACAAAAATGTTTCCTCAATTTGAGTAGTATCAATTAGAAAACATCTTGAACCTTATCATTATGGCTACAGCTTACTGCATTATATATTTAAAATCCATACACATTTTTTCTCTGCTTAAAAGCTGATTCTCCCCCTTCTAATATTTGACAGCATTGATTTATAGTATCTAAATTATCTACAGAACCAGCATTATCAACTATAGAGTGTACACTAGTACTTCTAAGAGGAATTATGAGTTCAGCGTCACCAAGAACAGCGATATTGAGATTGTGTGTTACTATTATAACCTGGCGGTGTTCTTTAATCTTCCTTAAATTCGAAACAATTGTTTTAAATATAAATTCACTATCAAGATTATCTTCTGGCTGATCTATCAATAAAGGTTTATTACTATCTGACAACATCAAGATTCCTAATAGAACGGATTGTTGCTGCCCTAAAGAAAGCTGAGAAATCGACTTTATAATAGGTTTATTAACCCCATTTTGCTGTATGAATTTTGTTACTATTATTTGCGGAAGATCATCATATGATAAACACTCTAAATCTTCATAATGATTTTCTTCCAATATATTAAAGAAAATATTTTCTATATCTGCGTCTTGTAATAGCCTTTCTCCATTATATAAAATGTTACGAAATATTTCCATATTTTTATCCTTCACAGCATGGATAAATTCACTTATAGAAATATTTGAAGCAATAATTTTCGCTTTAGAAACTTGAGAAGTACGCCATCCCATTAGAGATTTCAAGACTTCTTCAAACTCTGGAGAATAGCGCGATGCTACATATTTAATAGAAATAGAGAAGTCATCAATAGACGACTTTAAATCTCTGTTTACCTTTTGAGCAAACGAAAGATGCAACCTGTATATTTCTGTCCTGTTATTCTCTCTATTTTCTAGTATTTCCTTACGTTCCCTCTGTAATTCGCTTAACTTTTTTTGGTATTCATTTAATCGTTTTACTTTTTTTTCATAATCAACAATATCCTTAGATATTTGATTAATTTTACCTAAGTCAAATGGGATACCTTGCTGAGTTAGTTCTACTTTTTTTGCATCAATTTGCTCATTAATTTCTTGCTCTTTTGCGCCCCATAATGTCAATTGTTGTTTTAGCTCTTCTATTTTTTTCTTTAGTTCACTATTTAGTTCAGTAGATTTTAGAGTAACAAGCTTACTGAAATTATCTACTATTGATTTCACGTTTTTAAAATATTCTTTCCCGACAATGACCTTAGTATCGTCCATAGCTGCAACATCATTGAACAGAGACTTGTCACCCAAGATCTCTCTATATGTTCTAACAAGTTCATTTAGTTGGGTTATTAAGCTCTTTCTGAATTCCCTTTCTTGTATTAAAGCATTATGAAATTTTACAATATCGGCAGCTTTCGTTTTCTCTAATTCTTTCAATTTATTTTTCTCATTTACTAAAGCTTTTCTTGCTTCAGGTAATGCTGCTAAGTTTATACGCAACTTTTTCATCTCGCTTTGATTTGACCTCAAAAGATTGATATACTCTTCATCTTGCTGATGCAATAAATCCAAGTTTAAAAAAGAATCGAGGAAATCAATTATGACTTTAGGGTTTTCATCACTATGTTGCAAAGTACTAGCAGTATCTCCTTGTCCGTAACTTTCTATTGGAATGAGGGTAATACCATTATTGGGATCTGAACAATTAATGACAGAAGCATTTTTTTCTCTTCGTAGAGAAAATTCTTGACCTGCCTCATCAAAATAACTAAGCAATATATTCTGTGCCCAAACCTCAGAATCACAAAGTTTTGAATTTGAAGAATTGCCAGAAGTCTCTCGTATTGATTCAAGAAGTGTTGATTTTCCTGCTCCTCTGCTACCAATTATACAGGTTAAATTGGGACTTAATTCTGTATCAATTCCATCTAAAAGCCCTCCTTCTATTTTTATGTGTGTAATGGTGGGATGCTGTTCTGGTACACATTCTTCCAATCTAACTCTAGATTCACTACTTAGCATTGCAAAACGAAAAGAACGAAATGTTAATGTCGGCATCTTAATTCGAGTGAGTCTATTTTCTCCTTCAGCATTTTTTCCTAGTTTATCTAGAGTATGTGAATCTGAAGACATCAACTTTGCAAAATCACGATGCAATTGATTATTTAAAGTTGTACGCCATAAATCTAGCAAATGCTTATGTTCTGGCTTATCATCAAGATCTGTAAATAGGTTAACATCACTTTTGTCCGTTATTTCTAATCCTAGAAGATTTTTGCATTTAAAGATTTGCTCCATCTGTGGACCGTAGCGATTTATTGTCTTTTCGAAACCAGATTCAAGAGTAATATGCGCAAGAATACCAATTCCACCGTATTGGTTTGCAAAATTTAAACATTCTGCTATTCCTTGATGACAAAGAGATTTATCCTCGTTAAAAGTTAGTTTGCCATAGAATTGTTGCAAATCATCAGGCTTGTCAAAGTACAACAAAAGATGTCCTTGAGTCGTACTGACCTCTATTCCCGGAATCACCAATATATCTATATCTTTGTTTTTCGCATAATTAACTGCATAAAGGCTATTCAAGAATTGATTATGATCTGTTATACTTATTATTTTCAATCCTTTAGTTATTGCTGTTTCAACAATAGCTTGTGGAGAGTTTGATGTGTCGATTACATCAAAAGAACCAGATCCTTCTCCATAAGAGTGGATATGTAAATCTGCCTTATAAAATAAAGCTCCTGTATTCATATAATCTTAATTAATTTATGGTTCTGCAGCCATCAGTATGTCACCATCGTGGATTTCATATAGCTTGGCTGATTTTGTTGAATAATTCTCTTGTTCATTATCCGTCCACTGCTCACACTGTTTGATGACAGTTTCCAATGCATTGGCTGCTTCCTCTGGTGGGTAATGATATTTTTTCAGAAGATGTTTAATCATTCTGCGCATACCTGCACGAGCTGATTCTTTCTTCTGCCAGTCGATAGTGCGGTTCTTACGCAGAGAGTCGGTGAGTTCTTTTGTCATAGCTACCAATTCTTCATTACTATAGAAGTCGTGAATTGCTTGTGGTTTGGTCAAGGCATCATAGAATGACTTTTCTTCGGGAGTGAGACCAAGTTCATTAGCTGCTGAATCAGCCGAGGCAATATCTTTTGCCAACTGCAAAAGTTCTTGGATAACTTCTTCATTGGTGAGTAATCCTTTCAAATAGTTGGATAAAGAGCGATTGAGCAGGTCAGAGAATTTCTCTGACTGTACAATATTGGTCTTTTGATAGAGTGCCACTTTCTCCGCCAATAGTTTTTTGAGCAGTTCTACAGCTATATTCTTTTCTTTCATCTTAGAAATTTCATCTAAGAAGGCTGTATCAAAGAGGGAAAATTCGGCTTTAACATCAGAGAAAAGATTAATTACACCTTCACTTTTTACACTTTGTTTCAGCAATTCACTGATCCGAGCATTAATTTCTTTCTTCGTAACTTTTCCTTTACCTGTCATTCGGGAGAGCAAAGTGCGCACTGTTTCAAAGAATGCAGCTAAGAAGCGTTGCTCTTCATTCAACAGGCTTCGGCAAAGAGTGATGGAATTGTGCAGCAATGCTGCTTCTTTCATATATAATGGCAGTTGTTCTTGTTTGTCGGTTGCCAACATGAAGTTTACACCATCTTTGATTAATTTAGCACGGTCAGCATCTGTCCCTGTGTGGAACTTACTATAATTATAACCATGAAATAAATCTTGGCACACTTCCAACTTCTCTTTGAACTTTGTAAAAGCCATGCCTTTGATGTCTGGGTTCCCAAAGTTCTTTCTGTCGCGTCCCGTATAATCACGCATCGCTTCTTTCAAAGCTTTGGCAATACCGATATAGTCAACAACCAATCCACCCACTTTGCCATTGAATACACGGTTCACTCGTGCAATGGCTTGCATTAGGTTATGTCCGCTCATTGGTTTGTAAACATACATAGTTGCCAATGAGGGAACGTCGAAGCCTGTGAGCCACATATCGACCACAATAGCAATCTTCATCGGGTCGTTGTCATCCTTAAATCGTTTGGCAAGTTCTTTCTTATACTGCTTGTTTCCGATAATGTCGTGCCATTCTTCTGGGTCTTGGTTGCTACCCGTCATGACAACTTTCACTTTATCCGCCCATTTTGGGCGAAGCTCCAGTAGTCGATGATAAATACTCATCGCTATGGGACGCGAATATGCCACTATCATTGCCTTACCTGTCAATTCATATTGACGGTTTTCCTCATAGTGTTTGAGAATGTCTTGGCAAAGAGAATCGATGGTAGCTGGTGCACCGAGTATCTCTTCCAAGTGTGACATCTCTTTCTTGCTTTTCTCTATCTGTTCTGTCGTTGCACCTTCTTCAGCCAACAGCTCGTATTCGTCATCAAGGGCTTGCAAGGTTGCATCGTCAAGATTTAGATTGATAACTCTGGATTCATAATATACAGGACAAGTAGCACCGTCATTAACCGCCTGCGTCATGTCATAAATATCAATGTAATCGCCAAAAACCTCTACGGTATCTCGGTCTTTGGTAGAAATAGGTGTACCAGTAAAGCCAATATATGAAGCATTGGGTAGTGAATTGTGAATGATTCTTGCCGTGCCGATAGAGATTTTACCTGTAGTGGCGTCGACTTTTTCCTCAAAGCCATATTGTCCTCTATGCGCCTCATCAGTCATCACGATAATATTTCTTCGCTCTGACAAAGGTTCGTCAGACTCCTCAAACTTCTGCATGGTTGTGAAGATAATGCCATTAGCTTCTCGTCCACTTAATAGCTCTTTTAGATTCTCACGACTATAGGCTTGTATTGGAGTTTGGCGCAAGAACTCCTTACATTTAGAAAATTGGGTATAGAGTTGATCGTCTAAATCGTTGCGGTCGGTAATCACAACAATAGTGGGTTGTGATAACTCTTGTTGCAGCAAGTGGGCGTAGAAAACCATTGACAATGATTTTCCGCTGCCTTGCGTATGCCAGAATACACCGATTTTACCATTACTTACTGTAGCATGTTTGGTACGTTCGATGGCTTTCTTCACTGCAAAATACTGATGATACCCTGCTAATATCTTGGCACTCCCCTTTTCTTCTTTGGAAAAACAGATAAAGTTCTTGATTATGTCTAAGAGTCGATCCCTTTGAAATATTCCTTCAAAGAATGTATCATAATCGACAAAATCCGTACTTTCATAATTGCCATCTTTTGTTTTCCATTCCATGTAGCGATCTTCCTTGCTGGTAATTGTTCCAGCTTTGGAAAGAGCCATATCGCTCATTACACAGAACATATTGAAAGCAAACAACGATGGTATATCCTTCATATAATTGCGGAGTTGAAGATATGCTTCTGAAGCGTCCGTCTCTTCACGGGAAGGTGATTTTAATTCTACAACCACCAATGGTAAACCATTCACAAATACAATGATATCAGCACGTTTCTCTGCATTTTCAATGAATGTCCATTGATTGATAACTTGAAAAGTGTTTTTATCCGTATGCTCAAAGTCTATCAAATAAACCATTTCATTGCGCATTTCCTTGCCATTGAAATAAGAAACTTCTATGCCATGCTGCAAATAGTCTGTAAAAGTTTCATTACGCTGAGCCAAACTACCCATATCAATATTGCGTAGTTTGATAATCGCCTCGTGAATAGCTGCATGTGGCTTCTTTGGATTAACAGTT
The DNA here is from genome assembly GCF_001814685.1 of Prevotella sp. HMSC077E09. Taxonomy (NCBI): domain Bacteria; kingdom Pseudomonadati; phylum Bacteroidota; class Bacteroidia; order Bacteroidales; family Prevotellaceae; genus Prevotella; species Prevotella sp. HMSC077E09. Next base: position 17,957 of record NZ_KV817578.1, read on the forward strand.
TGCAGACTTTCTTCTAATTGTGCTTCATAATATGGCACATAGTAGTCTCTTTCAATATTTGGACCGTACAAATATTGATAGCCCATTCCCTCAAAGAGGGATATCAGTGCTTTTTCGTAATTATCTTCTGTGAAGGGCATTGTATTGTATTTTTATTGTTCATTCATTTCTAAAAGAAATTCTAAATAATCTATATAGTTAGCTTTATAAGCTTGATAATCTAAGTTGTAAAGAGCCTCTGATGCTGATAAGTGTACGCCTCCTACTTCTAATGGATTTTCTTCATCAAACCAATCATTAAAGCACTCGCAATCTTGATAAATTAATCTTTGGTTAGCGTGGTGGGCATAACTGAAATAAAAATGTAAAATGAACCCACAGAGTACATCTGTTGTTTTGTATATCAGTAGGGATAGTGATTTGTCTATCTGAGGATGCAAAACATCCAAACCATGTGAAGCAAATCCTGCATTATTTCGTATCTCTGCAATTGATTGGGCGACAGTAGAAATTCTACGGCATAGTTCAGATAGACCAACTATTTCCTTTCCAGTCTGTTCTATAAGATGTTCTAAGGTCTGTTTTACTAAACCATTAAATGAAATATCATCTTTATACGTTGTATTTTGATTAGTGAGAATTGTTTTGCAAAGTGCTTCTGTCAGACTTTTGCTTACTTCAACGCACAAAGAAGGATTAATCTCAACATTGTTTTCTATTGTTGAAATATGCGTTTCAAAAGTCCTAAGACTTGGTTCTTTTGCAATATATTCTCTTGTCCACTGCATAATTAATCTTAATTTAAATTATCATTTATCCGCTGATTGAGCTCTATCTTGTTATCGAACATAGAGATAAAATCAGCAATTTGTTCTTGTAAGTTTAATGGGGGTAGGATAATTGATATTGCACTTAAATTAGCTTGATTGAGTTTGGGTTGTGCCGAACCTGTTATGTAACCTGACAAATCTATATTATTAAGAATATAACACAAGTATCTAATGTCACATATCCCATTACTCTCTACTATATGAGCATGATTATTAACCCAATATTTTCCATGAGCTAATTGAGCTATATCTTGCTTTTTGGATTTGAGATTTTCTCCATCTTCTGCTATAAGTAAATATGTTCCATCGAAGATATAATCATCAATATAATCAATAATACCTTGTGCACCATAATAAGGAAATCCCCCTTCTCGTGTTTTCCTTTCTGCTGAAGATAAAGGAATTCTTTTATAGTCTAAGATATTAATAACTTCTCCCAATTTATATTCTTTCCACTCTTCCATATTAAGCGTCAATCATTTTGTTCATAATAATATGAATAGTCAATCCCCTTCATAAACATTTCTCTATCATCAATCTTTGTAGTGAGAGCTGGTAGTACTAAAGCCTTGATATATGTGCTATCAGACACACTATCACGCATGGCTGAAAGATACTCATTCTTGTCTATTTGGCTCCAATCCACACATCGCTTGAGAGAACGCCTCAGCATGAGATCAAGCCAGATACGAGTGCTTCGTCCATTGCCTTCCATAAATGGATGAGCTACGTTCATTTCGACATACTTGTCCAATATTTCGTCGAAGGTGTTTTCTGGCATTCTTTCAATCGTTTGTAGCGTAGCAGGGAAGTGCATACAGTTAGCAAAGGTAAAGCCACCTTTGGAGATATTCTTCGTGCGGATTTGTCCAGCAAAGTCATACAGACCTCCAAAGAGATAAGCATGAATCTGTTGTAAACATTGTATGCTGCCTGGCTCAAGACTTTTCAGCAAACCACTTTCATATAACTGATATGCTTTCTTTCGACTTTGACCATCTAATGTATTATCACTATATGTAAACCAATCAAGGAACTCATTTGCTCGATTGTTAGGATAGTGCTTTGCTAATAAAGTCACTCCTTCACTATCAAGGATATCTGCAATACGCATCTTGCCATCTGGTGCTTCAAATTTAAAGTTGTGAGTAGTACTCACGGGTTCAATGCCTTCTTGTTTTAACTTACGTTTTAACCAACGCCAATAGTTACCAGCTTTGGTGTAGTCAGGCTCATCGTTAATGGCACGTACAATGTCTGTTGCAGAAAACCACCAACAATTACTTTCTTCATCCCATACGGCACGTACTTCACGGTCGTTGAAGAAACGAATTGATTTCTTATGTTGTTCTTTCTTCTCTTCCATAAATGGGAATTTAGTTGTTTATATCATTAATTTTTAGCTCGCCAGACATCAGTTTAGGAAGGAGAGTGTCTCTTGTTTGATGAAGTCTTTTATTTTCTAACACATTTTTTTTAATCAAAGTCATAATGTGACTGTAAATTTTATTAAATTGCTCAACAGCCTCTTTTGGCGGATAAACAATCTTGATTAAAGAGAAATCTTTGTAACTCAAAGTCTGTCTTACTCCTCCGATTGCTCTTGTGTTGACTTCTTCTTTGAAGTTCTTTGTGGCTTTGAAGATGTTAAAAAAATGATGGTATTCTTTCTCACATCTAAAGACTACGTAAATAGGGCTAACGCATCCACTGAAATCAAATGTATTCATTCCAATAGAACCGATATTTATACGAGCAGGATTGTATGCAAAATCATTTGGCGCCACCATAATATATTTCGCAAGGTTTTTACTATATACTTGCTTTGTGAAGTATTCTTCTGAAAGAAGTAGATCTCCAGTGTTGACTGGTGATAAAACTTTTACGTCTGTTCGCTTGCCAACTTTCTCCGTTATTGAGTTTGTTATATTTCCCAATTCTTCAACTCTCCATCCTTCAGGTATCATCCCAAACTCTGAATCTATAAACTTCCCTTTCTTAAATGGCTCAAAATCCACGAACCAAGATTTGAACAAAGCCTGTGCCTGTTGCTCTAAATTATCATTTATCCGCCTATTTTTATGAAATAGCGGTTGATATGAGCTATATGTGTGATATGCTGTTTGCATTTTGATTTAACTGATGAATTTGCGGTGGGAGAGTTTGACGTTTGTTTGATTGACCATTGCATAGTGCATAGTTGTATCAATTTTAACATGCCCAAGGAGTTTTTGTACTTGCTCCACGGGCATACCTTTATCTATAGCCATAGTTGCAAGTGTCCGACGGAACTTGTGTGGATGGACACGGACAATCTTTGAAAGCTTCCCAATCTTTCTTAATCTTGTCTCAACCCCTGATATTTGTAACCGATTGTGTGGTTTGGCAAGAGACACAAACAATGCTTTGTTTCTGTCTTTTCGCTCTGCTAGATATTGCTGCAAATGAATCTTTGCACGAGCATTGAAATACACGATACGTTCCTTGTTACCTTTACCGAAAACAATACACTCACGCTCGTTGAAGTTTATATCCTCACGATTGAGCTTTACAAGTTCTCCAACACGCATACCAGTAGAAACCAAGAGGTCTATCATGGCTAAATCTCGTACCCTTGTACAGTTATCACGCAGTTGTTCCAAATTTTCGTCAGTAAGGACTTCCTTAATCTGTGTACCTGTCTTAACCTTGTGTATTCTACGTACAGGACTTTTAATGATGTAATCCTCATCCTCTAACCATGAAAAGAAAGATGAAAAGATACGACGGATATTGTCTATTGTAACTTTACTCGATTTGTGTTTCCGTTGAAATACAGCCAAATAAGCACGAATATCCTCTGTTGTATAGTTCGTAACTTTTTTAGGCATTTTCTTGAAAAGCTGATTAATGGTCGAGCCATAATATTTTATGGTAGGTGTGGTGCAACCTTCAACTTGCTTAGCTGACAAGAATATCTCTAACAGACGTTCGTTAGATGCATTGTTCTCTTGCATCAGCTCGTCGTCTGCTGTAATGGAGTAGTTGCTAATTACTTGCAATAATACTCCATTGAGTTGTGCCATTTGTTCTACACTTAATATACCTGCCATTGCATTGCTAATTTCTGAAATCAAATTTTCTTTCATGTTCTTCTATATTAATGAATTGATAATATGGAAGAACATGCAGTCATTTACTTGATAGTGAAACCTATGCTTGCCAACTGTTTTCGTATCTCATCCTCCAAATCATGAGATTGGGCAAATAAATCAGACAATTCGGTTGTGAGTTTATCCATCTTCTCTTGAAAAGGAATACCATCGTCTTCCTGTTCTGCAATGCCGACATAACGTCCAGGGGTAAGAATATAGTCTTGTTTTGCCACATCGCCAAGGGCTACAACTGCACAGAAACCTTTTTCATTCTCAAGTGTACCATCATTATATTTATCAAAAGTGTCTGCAATCTTTTTTATATCTGCTTCTTGGAGCTCACGAAGTTTGCGAGTAACCATTGTTCCCATGTTTCTTGCATCTACAAATAGAATTTTATCTTTCTGTTTCTTCTCTCGATTGAGGAACCATAGAGAAACAGGAATACCTGTGGTATAAAACAGCTGTGAGGGTAGAGCAACGATACCTTCTATTAAATCGGCCTTGATGATATTCTCACGAATCGTTCCTTCCCCTCCTGTCTGTGAAGATAAAGAACCATTTGCCAATACCATACCTATTTTCCCTTTGGGAGATAAATGATGAATCATGTGTTGTAACCATGCAAAGTTGGCATTGCCCGATGGTGGAATGCCAAATTTCCAACGCACATCATCTTGCAACTTGTCTGCTCCCCAATCACTGAGATTGAATGGCGGATTAGCCATGATAAAATCAGCTTTTAATGTGGGGTGTTGGTCGTCAAAGAATGTATCTGCATTAAACTTACCCAAATCAGCTTCAATGCCTCGAATAGCAAGATTCATCTGAGCCATCTTCCATGTCGTAGGATTGCTGTCTTGACCATAGACAGAAATATCTTTGATATTGCCTTGATGCCTCTCTATGAATTTAGCAGACTGTACGAACATTCCACCAGATCCGCAAGCAGGATCATATACTCGTCCGTGATAAGGTTTCAGAACTTCGACAAGTGTTTGAACAATACAAGCAGGTGTATAAAATTCTCCTGCTAATTTCCCTTCTGCTTCTGCAAATTTAGAAAGACAATATTCGTATGTGCGTCCCAATATATCTTTGGAATCTCCATGTTCTTTCATTTGAATATTGGTAAATAAATCTACCACATCGCCCAAACGTCTTTTGTCTAATTCTGGTCGGGCGAAATTTTTGGGCAGAATGCCTTTCAAACGGAGATTCTCTTTTTCAATAAGACGCATGGCATTGTCGATTATCGTACCTATTTCTGGTGTATGGGCTGCTTTTGCTACCACACTCCACCGTGCTTCTTGTGGAACAAAGAAAATATTATCTGCCATATATTCATCGCGGTCTTCCTCGAATCCTTCACCATTATTGACTAATTCTTGATATTTAGTCTCAAACTTATCGGAGATGTATTTTAGAAAAATCAATCCCAATACTACCGATTTATATTCGGAAGCATCCAGATTGCCACGAAGCAAATCTGCTGCTTTCCATATTTCCTTTTCAAATCCAATATCAGCTGTATTTTGTTTTGCCATGATTCTTTTTTATTATGTCTGAACTCTATTCTTGATGTAAATCGAAAAACTTCTTATTACTCATCTGGGGTGTTAATCAACTCCTTTGGATTAACCTGCAAAATCTCTGCTATCTGAAATAGCAATTCTAGGCTTGGCTGTCGACGATTGCAAACGTATGAGTTGACAATAGTGAAACTCTTACCGAGTTTCTCTGCAAGCCATGTTTGCTTAATCCCTTTCTCGATAAGCACCTCTTTAATTCTATTAGTTGGACTTTCCATAAATATTATATGATTGTTTGCAAATATAGTAAATTTTCTTGTATAAAAGACTTATTAAGAGGGGAAATTTCCCCTCTTATTAAAGTTTATGTGTTCAACACTATTTGCTTTTCTTATTTTGCAGGTTATTCTGCATCAAACTATCTGCCTTTTGCTTCAATTCCATGTCGTAATCATCTGCTTTTTCCTTGATTAGTTTGATAATCTTTTCATTGCGATGAATGTCAAACACATCATTGAGCCATAGAATTTCCTTGGGACTACATCCTCTCCAAACTCTGATGATACGAAATTTCAAGGCATCATCCTTGTATT
>NZ_KV817578.1:24145-25452 GCF_001814685.1 Prevotella sp. HMSC077E09
GAAATTTCAAGGCATCATCCTTGTATTGCTGTTTACATTGCCACAAGAAGTAATTGCCGACCAAAGAAACAAAACAAAGGACAGATACTGCTACCATATAAGTAAAGACTTTCGAGGATTTGATGTCAAAGCTGTGCCTGTGAATATGTTCCTGCGGTATTGGATGCTCTTTCTTCTCCTGCCATTCGTGTAACATGGTCAAGACACTTGCCACCAATTTGTCCATGGACTTAGCCTCCTCATCTTTGATGCGTACTTGTACTCCAATATACTTGTTAATCACATCTTTTGTTCGCTGTTCATACTGATTGAGCAATTCCAGTTCTTTCTGCTCATCACTTTGTGCTGATGTAGATTGAATAGGGAGAGAAACAGAACTGTTCTCCTTTTCTTTCAACTCCTTTAGCTCCTTGTAAATTGTCTCCAGTTTGTTCTTGATTTCCTCAAAGAGGACAAATGTATTATTATCAGCCATAGTTATAAATGTATTTTACGTTTTTTCTTTTTCTTCTTTTTATCGAGTGTGTTATAAACCTCCGCAGGAACAGTACCATGAGTTTGAAACAAATCTAATCCTCCTTCTATGAGGTTATTGGTAATTTCGCTCGTAACACTTGCAACATTGGATATGAGGTTTATCATTCCTTGTGTCTGCTGTTCGTGTTCCCTGTCATTCTGTTGCAGGGCAAAGTCTATCTTGGAATAACTAAAACCCCTATCTACTTTAGAGCCATTGAAATGATAACCGTTCTTTTCAAAGATAATTCCCTGCACTTCTTGTGTATTGCCTTTGTACTTAAAGCGGACATCAATCCCTTCTCTCTCCAAGTGGACAAGTAACGCCTTCCAATCCCTGCACCGAGCAATTTCAGTTTTCAACGCCTGATAGATTTCATACTTGGTCTTGTCGGGTTCTTTCAGACGATGTTCCTTGACCTTCTCCTTGCCACCAGCAAAGTATAAACCGTATTTGGCAGTCAATTCTTTGCAAATCTTCTCACTTTTGAACCTGTCGTTACGATCAGAGATAGTCTTGCCGTTGTTATCTATCCGATTGAAAGCGATATGCACATGAGGGTGCTCCTTATCGAAATGGCGACCTATGATGTACTGCGTATCTTTTATTCCCATCTTCTCCATGTATTCACAAGCAATCTGCGCCATCCATTCATTACTGAGCTTGGAAGAATCCTGTACGGAGAAACTTAAGGAGATATGTCCCACAACCTTACCCACTCGTGGATTAAGTTCTGTTTGGTCGATGAAACTTTGAACAATATGGTTGATACTGTCTATTCTCACTCCGG
>NZ_KV817578.1:25552-26000 GCF_001814685.1 Prevotella sp. HMSC077E09
TCATTATCTTTGCAATCATCTTCGTATCAGATTTCGGATTTCATCAATCTTGCTAATGATGATTTTATGGAAAGGCGCAATGGTATGAAATCCTTCCGCATTGGCGCGATGTGCCAACTGATTGAGGTTGTTTGCCATTCCACACAGCTTGCGGATGAAGTCTGCTTGCTCTACGGTCAGTCGCTCAATGACATTTCCTTTATCAAGAACTTTCCTTACAAAATCACTCATGGTTACTCCTGCGCTTTTGGCTTTGCCTTTAAGCGTATAATAATCCTGCGTATTCAGTTTCACCGTGATACGGTATTTCTTCTTTTCGGCTACGCCCTTGGTTGGACGACCACCTTTTTTATATTCTGCTTTTATCATACTTGTTTCTTTGATTTGATTTGATGGAGACCGATGGGATAATCCTCTGCAACGACTGTCAGGAGGTGGAGCAAGTGGT
>NZ_KV817578.1:26100-36584 GCF_001814685.1 Prevotella sp. HMSC077E09
TCAGGAGGTGGAGCAAGTGGTTTTGGTATGCCCAGAACATAAACTTGCTCCCCGAAAAACAGATTATGCAAAGCAAATCCTACAATCATAGCTTAATTCCTTTGATTTTCTTATTTTCTGCTTTCTCTGAATGCTTGAATTCAGCACATAAATACTCATTTAGGTCTTTATAATTTTGGAAGACGGAAGAGCAGCCTTGAACAGCGAAACCGTCTCTTTTAAGTTGTTCTAAAGTTCGCTTTCCTCCTTCATCATTATCTAAATATGAATAGACGAGCTTGTGCTTTGAAAGAAAAAATCTTGACTTTTTGATATTATTAATCGAGTTAAGTATCAGTGCAGCTTTCTTCTCTTCATCTGGACTCATCGTAAGCAGACTGAGATAATCCATAAAACCTTCAAACAAATTGATTTGTTCTGAAGGATTGGGAACATACGAGATATCGGAAGGAGGCAAACACCCTTTGAAATATGGATTGCGCAACGCATACCCATAAGAATTGTTTGGAAAGCCTATTGCGTAAAAACTCCTATCACCAATTCTATAATGGATCTCCTTACAATATTTTTTCACAATGTTCAGATTGATTCCTCTATGTGTAAGATATTCTATGAGATTTGGATGACACAAGTTGGTAGAGCCAATAACCTCTATACGTGATTGGTTTGGAGAAATTGTTTTGCTATTAGCTATAGAGAATTTTGGTAGGTTATTTTGTTTGCCATTAAACAACTCTATAGCTTGTACTAAACTGCAATTATGTAATTTCATAACTAAATCTATAAGACTCCCACCTTCATCAAGTGCAAAGTCATACCATAGATTTTGGTTATAATCAACTTTGAAACTTGGAGTATGTTCATTTCGAAATGGACTTTTATACATTCCGTAATAGCTATAATTCTTTGTTGGGTATATAGACATACTACCTAAGTAATCTTTAATTGATATTGCTTTAATTTCATCTAATGTCATACTTGTAACTTTTAAGTTTAGTACTTACTACAATGTGATATTCTTGTAAGTCATTGACAATGAAAGAAAAACATGTAGTACTAACTATCTTTGTAGTAATTATTGCACATGTATATGGTAGGTTGGTAGTAATGAAGTAGTAATACCTTATATCATTATTTACTACGGTCTAACCTTTTTTCTTTCAATGCCTTATCCTTCTTTGTAGTAAAGTAGTATTAATAATTAGTATTGTAACTTTGAATAAAGGGATTTGGAACAATCTTGCGTATATGGTAAACATACATAGGATTGCCACCTATCCTTTTGGATTTCCGCAAGAAACCAGCCTTTTTCAAGGCTTCTCCCATTCTCCTTTCACTTAGGTTAAGCGTTGTATATCCACGCAAATAGTTTAGGATTTCAGAAGTAGTCATATAACTTTCTTCGGTAACAGCTGGTTTTTCCATACCTTTAAGAAGCATTTCATACTCAACAGTCTGCACTTGGAAGCCTTCACTTTCTTGATGTAGTTCAGCTATTTCCTCTTCATTGAACCAATAATGATAGTCAACTCTCCACAATTCAACTGCTTCGGAGTACACCTTATTGATATCAATCTCTTTAGCTGCGTCAATATCAATATGTTCAACTTCAAAAGGTAGAAAGCGACGACTTCCTGTCGGATCTGTTAGAAAATCATTACCATTAACTGATGCCATAAAGCTTGCTAAGTGGGGATACTCTTCGATGTAAGTGTCGTATGGTCTACGATATTTTACTCTTGGTGTTGTTATCAGATTCTTCAATTCATTCTCATCCCTTTTATTGAGTGCTTTTAGCTGGTCGTCAATATTGATAAAAAGGTATTCCGCAATCAGTGTTTGTACATCTTTTCCTTGTGGGTCAATCTTTCCTGTGAAAAGATAACTCTTCAGTTCTTCTGGGCAGAGTAAATCAAGGAAAGTTGTCTTGAATTTTCCTTGTTCACCTGTAAGAACTAAACATGTATGATTACGACACTGTAAATCATCCATAGCATTGGCTACGACAGCAACAAGCCATTTTACAAAATAATGCTGCCATTTATCAGGATTTCTCACCACTACACAATTTGCCAACCTTATGATTTCAGATTCATCTTCACCTTTAGGCTTTGGAAGATTCAACAAATACTCACGAATCGGGTTAACTTTATTGCAAAAGTCGCTCTCCAATATTGCTCGAATATTATCAGCTGGAGTATATATTCCCAAAGTCCCATCCACCAGCCGACGCATAGAATTAATATCATATTTAGTAAGCGGACGGAATGAAGTATTAGAATCTTGTTCTCGAAACTCTGTTCTACTTTTAACTGTATTAAAACGAAAAGCATAATGTTCTTTCAAGAATTGCTCTATGCGTTCATTCTTAGATTGCTTGGCTCGCCCTTCAGTTCTTTCCTTTTCCATAATGCATATAGTTATAAACGGGAAGAATCAGAATGTTTCTCAGAGATAAAAGTTTTTGCCTCCTCGTTGATTTCGGCAACAGTCTTTTTCTTTCCTCCTTCAATCCATGCCAATAACTCATCTTCAAAAAAATAGAGATGCTTACCATTCTTATAACACGGTAGTAAACGTTTTCGTACTAAGGTGTAAACTGTGGGCTTGGCTTTCCCTATAAGTTTACACGCATCGTCTATTCCTATAGGAATACGTTTGGGAGGGGTAACAGGTGTTTGTCCTTTACATACTAAATTCTTGATTTCAGCAACTTCGCTGACTAAGTGAGCAACTGCCTTTGGCAAGTTCTCAAAAGTGATTTCATTTTGTACCATAATACTTGTTATTGATTTTTACGGTGCAAATGAAAAAAGTGTTTCCTCTGTGTCCTAAGACACTGAAGAAACACTATAAAAACACAATAGGTTTGTGTGTTATTCTGTTATTTGGTGGTCTGAAAGGCTTTGTACAATAGGTATAGTGCCTTTCTTCTCATCATCACGGAGGTGACTTTTTATGCTCCCAACTTCTACATCTTTGAATGTGGTGGCAAAAACCTGCTTAAGGAACTGTGAAATTTCATCTTGCTTGCCAACTCTAAAATGGTTCCATATATTCCAACCAAAATGAAACAGGTCTAAAGCAACTAGACCTTTGATATTAATTGGTTCAACGTGTAATAAGGGAAGCTTAGCGGAATACAATTCTATATATTCACAAAGCTTGAGCAAATCTTTATCTGAAACATAAGGTGCGAATTGCTGTTGAGTATATTTAATGGCTATCGTACGTTTATCCTGTTCCTTTTGGTCCATTATCTTTTGTTGCTGTTGCCGAATTGAGTCAAAGTCCATTGATTGTTGCTGTTCTGCGGCAGATGGACTATTAACACCGTCTACTACTTGTTCTGCTTCAGCGTCGGATGTTTTATCATTTGTTTTATCTTTTTGTTTCTTTGGAAAGAAAAACTTGACTAATGCCGTAAATAGTCCCTCGACCAAAATAGACAATATAGAATAAATGATGATGCCTATGGCAACAACACTCCAAAAGACTATTTGTGCAGTAAATTCATCAACCCCTAAACGTAAGGCAATCACTCTTGCAAACAACGCAATGATGACACAAACAACAATAACGGACAGATATACTACGATATGTTCAAAATATTTGGTATTCATATTATATTGTCGAATTAAGTTTTATCATTTTCAATATCTATTTGAATAGCATTGGCTGCTTTATTTTTCTTTTCATCGACAACCTTTGCATATACTTGAGTTGTTTTGACATTTGTATGCCCAAGCATCTTGCTTACAGTATAGATGTCTGTTCCGTTTGCAAGTTGAAGGGTAGCAAATGTGTGCCTAAAACAATGAAAGCTGAGGTGTTTCTGAATACCAGCTTTCTCAATCCATGCCCTTAATGGGCGAGAAATCCAAGAAGGATTTGGTAATCCTTCAAAAACAAGTTGTTCTGGTTGTCTTGGTTCTCCACAAAGTTTAAAAGCCTGCTCTGAAATAGGCATATACTCTACCCCTTTTGTCTTTTTCTGAGTAAAGAGAAGCTTAGCTTGGTTACCTTCTATGGCAATTTCTTTCCATTTTAGCTTTTGAATATCGCAATGTCTTAATCCTGTCAGAGCTGAAAATAGTGCTGCACGTTTAAGTACATCACGTTCACAAGGGGTATTAGCTAACTTGTTAAGTTCATCAAGGGTTAAGTATTCCCTTCGGGATTCTTGTTCCTGTATGCCTTTGATTTTTGCAGATAAATCTATGGTCAAATATCCGTCTATGAATGCTTGTTTGAGTGCAGCCTTAAAAATAGAAAAATATGTGGAAGCTGTGTTTCGTGATATTGTCCCTTTTTTACTTCCACCACAAGGAGCAGATAACAAGAAAAACTTGAAATCTTCTGCCAATCTATTATCTATCTGTGAAAAGAGTAGCGTGTCTCCAGCAAACATTTTCAATAAAGCATGTACTCGCTCCCAGTTTGTTTGAATTGAAAGGGAACTATTACGGTGTCGCTTGTCTGCCACTTTATCAAAGTACTTGATGAAATTTTGTTGCAATCGTTCTTTCTGTTCTGCTTGTTCTGTTTCTGTGTCACTATACAGGCTTGCATTATCATATTCACGCTGCCGTAGTTTTCTAACACTATCTGCATAAATACAGGCCTCTTGGTCTATCTCACTTTTGCACAAGATAATTCCGTTCAAATCTCGTTTAGGTTTGAAGGTTTGGGTTGCTTCGGTTGTACGAGCAGTTCTGCTTTTATCCCAAATAGGAGTAGTGATTGTTCTGTTTAGATACTCACGCACTCTTTGTGGAGAATCTTTTCCAGCTACTCTCACAGGATAGCTTTCTATATACAGGTACCATTCTTTTCGATAGGCACTCTTTCGCAATCGTACTGTTGCCTTTGTGTTATCAAGTTCCTTTCTCATTGTATGTCGCAGGTTAGTGTTTATACAAATTGTCTATCTCTGATTTTGGCGCATAGACGTAATTACCAATCTGCCTTGTTGGAATAGAATATTTACGAATATGCAGATATATGGTACTATCATGGATACCAAACTTCTTAGCTATTTCTCCAATCGTATAACAATCTTCAGGCTCAAGCCGATAAGTCTTTACTTCTGATTGTTTTTCTTTTCTTCTTTCATCGTAAGGACGTAGATTAAAACGTTCTTGTAAATCAGCTTTGCAAATACGTATCATCCTTAGTCCGAGGTTATAATAACGAACTTGCTTATTCCTGATTAAGCGATAAAGGGAGTCGCGACCAATATCAAACAACGCTGTTGCATCAGCTATTGAGAGATAAGGTTGATTCTTCGGAACTCTCGCAGCCTTTTCTCTTTTCAATGCATCCAACTGTTCTTCCTTTTTCCTTTGCTTATATGCTGCTTGAGAACAGTTCTTAGAGCAGTATCTGGAGGTTAGCGTCTTTGCAATAAAAGATTTACCGCAAATTTCGCATTTCCGCTCTATTTGAAATTTTGCACTCGCCATACTATTTGTATCTATTTGATTATCAATTTATCTTTTAAATTAAGTCGCACTTTATCTCCTATTAAGTCGCGGCACAAATATGGTACAAATATAAGCACAAAAACGATTAAGAACAATAGAATTTAATTATTATTAAGAAATAAAAATCCCAGCAACTTATTATGTTACTGGGATTTACTTATTTTTAATTAGCGTTTGTTAGCACTTTTACTTCACTTCCTCGAAGTCTGCATCTTGGATGTCATCAGCGGAGTTGCTGCCGTTATCCTGTGCTTGTTGGCCACCTTGAGCGCCTTGTGCATCAGTACCGGGCTGTGCTCCACCTTGATACATCTGTGCGCTGGCAGCTTGAACAGCTGCATTGAGGGCTGTGGTTGCAGTGTCGATGGCTGCAACATCGGCTGCCTTGTGTGCATCCTTAAGCTGCTGGAGTGCAGTGTCAATAGGTGCTTTCTTGTCGGCAGGGATTTTATCTGCGTTGTCTTTCAAGAAGTTTTCGGTGGTGAAAATCATTGAGTCAGCTTGGTTCAGCTTATCAATCTTTTCGCGTTCAGCCTTGTCTGCTGCTGCATTCTGTTCTGCCTCAGCTTTCATTCTGTCGATTTCTTCCTGACTCAAACCACTTGAAGCTTCGATGCGAATCTTCTGTTCCTTACCGGTAGCCTTATCCTTTGCGCTTACATTCAAGATACCGTTGGCATCAATATCGAAAGTAACTTCAATCTGTGGAACACCACGGCGTGCCGGAGCTATACCCTCAAGGTTGAACTGACCAATGCTCTTGTTCTGTGCAGCCATTGGGCGTTCACCTTGCAGTACGTGGATAGTAACAGCTGTCTGATTGTCAACAGCAGTAGAGAATGTTTCACTCTTCTTGCAAGGAATAGTTGTATTGGCTTCAATCAACTTTGTCATGACGCCGCCCATAGTCTCAATACCGAGGGTCAACGGAGTGACATCAAGCAGTACAATGTCGCCAACACCACTCTCTTTATTAAGGATTGCACCTTGAATGGCAGCGCCAACAGCTACTACTTCATCTGGATTTACACCCTTAGAAGGTTCTTTACCAAAGTAGTTCTTCACCAATGTCTGCACTGCAGGAATACGGCTTGAACCACCAACAAGGATTACTTCGTCGATATCTGAAGTCTGCAAGTTAGCATCGCGAACGGCATTCTGGCAAGGAACCAAACATGCTTGGATGAGATCATGTGCCAACTGTTCAAACTGTGCACGGGTCAAAGTCTTAACCAAATGCTTTGGAACACCGCCCTCTGCAGAGATATATGGCAAGTTGATTTCTGTTGAAGTAGAACTTGACAATTCAATCTTGGCCTTTTCTGCAGCCTCTTTCAAACGCTGCATAGCCATTGGATCCTTTGTCAAATCAATACCTTCGTCGGCTTTGAAACCGTCAGCCAACCATTTGATGATTACCTGGTCGAAGTCATCACCGCCAAGATGTGTATCACCATTTGTTGAGAGAACTTCGAACACTCCACCGCCAAACTCAAGAATAGAGATGTCAAATGTACCGCCACCAAGGTCGAATACGGCAATCTTCATGTCCTTATTAGCCTTGTCAACACCATAAGCCAAAGCTGCAGCTGTAGGCTCATTGACAATACGCTGAACTTTCAGTCCGGCGATTTCTCCTGCCTCTTTGGTTGCCTGACGCTGTGAATCAGAGAAGTATGCAGGCACGGTTATGACAGCATCTGTCACTTCCTGACCAAGATAGTCTTCTGCAGTTTTCTTCATCTTTTGAAGCACCATGGCAGAGATTTCCTGTGGTGTATATTTGCGACCTTCAATTTCTACGCGTGGATAACCACCCTCGTTAACAACCTTATAGGGCATAGCTTCTGCCTCTTTACGGCTCTGTTCATAGGTTTCACCCATGAAACGCTTGATTGAATAAACTGTGTTTTGTGGGTTTGTGATAGCCTGACGCTTAGCAGGGTCACCCACTTTACGCTCGCCATCTTTTACAAAACCAATCACAGAAGGCGTTGTACGCTTACCTTCACTGTTTGCAATCACAACAGGTTCGTTGCCTTCAAATACGGCAACACAACTGTTTGTAGTTCCTAAATCGATTCCAATAATCTTTCCCATAATCGTATATATTTTATTTTTTGTTTTCTGTTTGTCGTTTATCCGGAGCTTTTCCGAAGACATTCTGTAAATAACAAACCACGTGCCAAGGCTGACACGCGGTGAGAATGTGACACATGTGAGTGACAATGTGGCATATAGCTGTTTGTTTTATACGATAAGATGACTTTACAGAAAGGCTGTGCCAGGACGTCATCTGTGTACTGATTGATGCTGCCATCGGCTTTCATCATGCCCCATAAAGCCTGTAAGCAGAAAATAGGTTAAATCTTTTCAAGGAACTTTACAAATGCTCTTGTATAATTTAAGAATTCAAAACAGAAGTCTTTCTCATTCAAAATACGCGCTGTTTTTGAAGGCGTTGTAATGTAATGTCAGTCAGATTGTTACGGATATTGATGCAAAATCCGGCATCATATCACATTGAAAAACGCTGCAATTTGCGTCAACTTACCTTGTAATCTGCTTCATATTGCAGTGTATTCTGACGCAGAAAACAGCGTGTTTTGCATCAAATGACAGCACCTCATGACTTGAATTGCAGGCTGAATGCATTGATTTTATGAAATTATTTCATTTTCTCTGCATTTCCATTTCTATTTGGTGCAGTCATAAAGTGTTAAAAACGAGCAGTAAACTTTACAAAAAGAGTCGGGGTTCAATGGGCATAATCCATAGGATTGACACCGTGGTCATGCCATGTTTAGGAAGCTTTCACGGGCAAATACCACAGAAAGCAGCTTATCTTCTGTGGTTGATATCTTCGCCTGGGGTGTAGGCTTTGCCTATAATCAACAGGATTATCGCTATGAGGAATGGGCTTGCGAACATGCTTAGGACTATCCAAACGATTGGATTTCGATTGCGTTGCTTGGCCATAATAGCTACAATGATGTAGAAAGCAAGCTCTATTCCCACTAAAACGACAAACAACATAAGCCATGCAATAGGGCCTAATCGCTTAAAAAGACTTTCATCTGAGTGGTAAACTGCAGATGTCGTGTCATTGTTTTGCAGGCTCTTTCCCCCTGCTGCCAATCTGCCTTGCTCGTTATAGTCCGTCAGGTCAAACCTTATGATGAAGATATTTGCAGAGTCTTTCTTTGCTACAGACTTATAATAGGAATAGTGTTCGTCAGCATTGAAGGCTGGGATATCGACCGTCTTTGTCTCTCCCGGCGAAATATATATATCTTTATTGAAGTTCTCCGTACCTATGGTTCGGCCTTGCATGTCTATGTAGGTGATTTGGAAGGAGAGGTCTTCAATGGGTTTATTGGTGTTGTTTCTCAGTGAAAGTCTGCCCGTGTCGTCATTCCATGCCTGCTCATAATCGAGCATGATAACGGCATCTGCACTGTCTTTGCCTAATGCAAACGATGTTACTGATAGCAGTAATCCAACGAAAATCAATAGTGTTTTCTTCATAAGAGCATTCCTTTTATATGGTTTTATCTAACTTCTGCCACAGCTTTCTCTTGTATTCCTTTCAACCAATTGCCACGGAAAAGGCGGTAAAGAAACATACTTCCACGGAAAGTCAGTTCTATTGCCATGGCTGTCCAGACGCCTTTCAGTCCATAATCTCGGGCAAGCCAGGCTGCAAGTGTAAGTCGGACACACCACATGGAAACAAGGTTTATAATGGCCGGACGCAGTGTGTCGCCAGCTCCTACACATATGCTGTAGACCACGATTGACGCAGCAAAGAACGGTTCGGCAAAGGCTTCGATGCGCAAAACAGTAGTGCCAAGGCTGCGGATAGCTTCTACCGGACTCAGAAGACCAATCATTTCGGGTGCAAATATATACATCACTAAGCCCATGAAGGCCATGACAATCATGCCCAAGGCTACAGTCATACGGGCAAAACTCTTGCAAAGTTCCTTTCTTCCTGCACCATATGTCTGGCCAACGAGCGTCGTCGCAGCATCTCCGATACCGTATCCCGGCATATAACATAGGCTCTCTGCCGTGATTGCAAAAGAGTTGGAAGCAATGGCAATGTTGCCTAATGGGGCCACAATCAGCGTGCTCACAATCTGTGCTCCGCTCATCAATACAGACTGAACAGCCATGGGGAGGCTGATTCGGATGGCTTTCGTTACATAGTTCCAAACCCAGTGAAACGGAACCGTATCAAGCTTCAGAGCCAGTATTTTGTTGCGGCATGTCGCTAACCATACTGTCGGAAGCGAGGTGCAGATATAGGCCATTGAGGTACCGATTGCTGCACCAACCACGCCCATATGGAGCAGATAGATAAAAACATAGTTGAAAATGACGTCCAATATGCACAACAAAACACTCATCACACTGGGTAACTGCATGTTGCCGGAACACTTGATCATTGCATTCGAAAGATGAAACAATAAAATGAAAGGCATCGTCATTGAAAAGACTAAGAAGTAGCGGGAAGAGTCGCCAGCAATGTCTGATCCGCCCCCCAACCATAGTGGAAGTGGATTGTGAATTGCTATGCCTATGACGGCGATAAGCATACTGAACAGGAGACCACAGATGAGTGCATGGCGGAAGACCTGACGTGCACGGAAGAAGTCGTTGGCACCGATAAAGTGGGCCACTTGAACCGAAAAGCCGGTTGAAGCCGCTGTCATCACGCTACCCATCAGCCACGTTGTAGACTCTACAAGACCTATACTTGCCGAGGCTTCTGCACCTAAATGGCCTACCATACCGGCATCAATGAAGAACATCATGACGGTGGTTATCTGTGCTAATATCGACGGAATGCTCATATTTACAATCAATCTGAGCTTCTCTCGCTGTGACATGGGCTGCCCATTGCGGATATTTGCCAACAGGACTTCACTTCTCTTGTTACCTAACATACCTTTTAACGTTGTGCAGTTTAAATTAGTAAATGCGACAGTCTCC
>NZ_KV817579.1:0-27937 GCF_001814685.1 Prevotella sp. HMSC077E09
GTGTGCGAAATGTCGCCTAATCCCGACTCATCATTCCAAAAGGAGAGGCAAATAGTTTCTCCTTTTTTATTTGTTGGCGTTTGTTCTGGGAGTGAAATACCGCCTTATCTCTCACGTCTTGTCCTTTATTTCTCATTTTTATATAAGTGAAATCTGTTTGTTTCATTTTATTTGTTATCTTTGCAATATAAATATAGGAATATGACACAGGAAGAGAAAACACGGATAGAAGAACGTATTGTCGATGTACTGAAAACGGTTTATGACCCGGAAATCCCCGTGAACATCTGGGATTTGGGCATGATCTACAAGATAGATGTGAAGGAAGACGGCTGCGTTGACCTTGACATGACATTCACTGCACCGAATTGTCCGGCAGCAGATTTCATTTTGGAAGACGTGCGTACGAAGGTTGACAGCGTGGAAGGTGTGGTTTCAACCAATGTGAATTTGGTGTTCGAACCCGCATGGGACCAGAGCATGATGACCGAAGAAGCACGTGTAGAACTTGGATTTGATTAAATGGGTAAAAACGTTTATTTCTTGAGTGACGCCCATTTGGGCTCGTTGGCAATACCTCATGGCCGCACGCAGGAGCGGCGATTGGTGCGCTTTCTCGACAGTATCAAGGAAAAGGCTTCGGCAGTTTATCTGCTCGGAGATATGTTTGATTTCTGGAATGAGTATCGTTATGTGGTGCCGAAAGGCTATTCCCGCTTCTTGGGAAAGCTTAGCGAGCTGACTGATAACGGCGTGGAAGTGCATTTCTTTGCGGGTAATCACGACTTGTGGACTTATGGTTATCTGGAAGAAGAGTGTGGAGTTATCGTGCATAAAGCGCCTGTGACGACCGAAATCTATGGCAAGGTGTTCTTCTTGGCGCATGGAGATGGATTGGGAGATCCCGACAATAAGTTTAAAATCTTACGTAAACTGTTTCATAACCGCACGTGCCAGCGCCTGCTGAACTTCGTTCATCCACGCTGGGGAATGGCTTTAGGACTGAACTGGGCCAAGCATAGTCGGCTGAAGAGAGCAGACGGAAAGGAAGTTCCTTTCATGGGAGAAGACAAGGAATTTCTCGTGAGGTTCGCCCGCGACTACAAGCGCTCTCATCCGAATATTGATTATTTTCTCTTCGGACATCGCCACATAGAACTCGACCTTCCCATTGATAAAAGCACGCGTATGCTGATACTTGGTGACTGGATTTGGCAGTTCACATATGCCGTTTTCGATGGAGAACATCTGTTTTTGGGTGAATATGTGGAGGGCGAATCAAAGTTCTGACAGCTTAAGTTGAACTTTTAGAGTGCTCTGTGTGCATAGAACTTTATCGTGTTGATGGTATAGTTTCAGCAGTATTTACTTGTAATTAAACTTTGATATGATGAAGAAGGCGCTTCTATTGCTTTGTCTTTTATGCCCGTTTTTCGGTGTTTCAGCTCAGCATGCCATGGATGGTGTGTGGACAGGCAAGTTGAATGTCGGTCCGCAGACATTGACTCTCGTGTTGCATGTGGCGCATGAGACTTCGGGAAATGCGGTGTGTTCGCTCGACAGTCCAGACCAGGGAGCCATGAATATACCTGTAAAGAGCGATTATTGCTCGGCAGATTCTATCAGTGTCAGCCTTGAACAGTTAGGTCTCAGCTATCAAGGCAGGTTGAAAGGCGACGAGATTGTCGGAACGTTTATGCAGGGGTCGGCGTTTCCATTAACGTTGAAGCGTGGCGAAGAAACGTTGAATCGTCCGCAAAATCCAATGGAACCGTTTCCTTATAAGACAGAAGAAGTGACGTTTACAAATGTGACCGATAAGGCAACGCTTGTCGGAACACTGTCGTATCCAATAGATTATAAGAAAGGAAAAACGCCTGTTGTGTTGATGGTTACAGGCAGCGGACAGGAAAACCGCGATGAAGAAATCTTCGGACATAAGCCATTTCTCGTGATAGCTGATTATCTGGCACGGCATGGTGTGGCTTCTTTGCGCTACGATGACCGTGGCTTTGGCAAGTCAACAGGGGGCGATGTGAAGCATGCAACGACAGCTGATTTCGCGCGGGATGCTGCAAGTGGCATTGAATTTCTACACACATTAAAATGCTTCAGCAAAGTAGGTGTGCTCGGACATAGTGAAGGTGGCTCGATAGCCTTCATGCTTGGTGCGAAAGGAAAGGTTGACTTTGTCATCAGTATGGCTGGAATTGGAGTGCGAGGTGATACTGCACTCACGGCACAGGCCAACAGATTGCTGGAACTCTCGGGGCAACCTACGCGATTGTCTACCTTGCAATACCGTGTGAATGCCTATATGAAGAAGTCTCCTTGGCTGAATTTCTTCATGGATTATGACCCGTCCGGCGATATATCAAAAACGCTTTGTCCTGTCATGGCCATAAATGGGGAGCGTGATGTTCAGGTGATTTCATCGCTTAACCTTATTGGAATTAAGGCTCATCTGACTGAAAATCCGAAGAATTTCGTTAAGGAATATCCGGCTCTTAATCATCTTTTCCAGCATTGTACGACGGGAAATGTGTCGGAATATCGCATGATAGAAGAAACCATTTCTCCCGAGGTGCTGGAAGATATCGTCCGTTTTATCAAACAATAACTAACTCGAAAAGATATATTCCTTTGTTTTTGGAGTATTGAAAAAGTTATAGTCTTCCACTGTCATGATATGAATAATAGGTGCCATCTGTAATGATGACGTGGTCGAGAAAGTAGATGCGGAGGGCTTCGCAGGCTTTTTTTACGCGCTGTGTGAGTTGGTCATCGGGACCACTGGGTTGTGCATGGTTGCTCGGATGATTATGAGCTAAGGCTAAAACTGTGGCATTACAGAGCAAAGCTTCTTTCAGAATGATGCGCACATCGACAGCTGTTTCGCTGATTCCTCCATGACTGATGCGCAGTGCTTTAATGAGTTTGTAGTGCTGGTTGAGCAGCATCACCCATGCTTCTTCTACATCTAAGTCCTGCATTCGCGGGTGGAGATACTCGTAAATGGCTTTCGAAGAGTCGATAGACTGGCGTTCTTCTGCCTTTTCCATGGCTCTCCGCTTCCCTAATTCGCAGGCCGCGAGGATGGTTATAGCCTTTGCCGGTCCCACACCTTTATATTGTTCCAACTGCCGGATGCTTAGCTTTCCAAGTGTATTCAGGTTGTTGTTGCAGTCCATCATGATGCGTTTCATTAGGTCAACTGCACTCTCATTCGGTGTCCCGCTACCGATAAGAATGCCTAAAAGCTCTGCGTTGCTCAAGGCAGAAGGGCCAAGTCGCTCTAATTTCTCACGCGGTCGATCTTCTTCTGCCCAATGAACGATACTCTTATAAGTGTTGTTCAATTCTGCTTCCATGGTTATTTCATTTATTATTCTCTGCCATATTAAATGTAGAATACATTGCTGTAGGCAGCGCTTTGTATGGTAATTCTCCTCCTTGGAGGGGGTAGGATAGACGCTTACTTATAGAAGTTGCTTTGATAAGCGCTGAATTCGTCCTTGCCTTTCACGCAGCGTTTCCACCAGGCTTCAATGAAACCGCAGCCATAGCCGATGAGTTGAATGAAGGCAGATGCCACACTAAGCAAACCAATCTTGGCATTGTGGTTTTTTGAAGTGGCATCAGCAAAGATGAGAAAACTATAGAGAATGAGTGGTTGAAGGGCAAGAATGGAAAGACCGAGTCCCACGGCTTGCATCATGCCGGACGGCAGAATGAAGAATAACAGAATGCCCAATAGGAATAAGAATGCTAATAAAGCGCAGCCCACGGTAAACACCATAGGGAGTAAGTGCACGAGTTTCAGACTCTCGGGATATTTTTTATAGAGGTTAATACGGGCAATACCACTGTTGTACACCTGTCTCCAGAACTTGCGAAAGTCGGTGCGTCGCTTGTGCCATACCCATGCTTTGGGGAACAATCTGCATGAACATCCTGCCTTGAATATACGGATACTGAAGTCAATATCTTCGCCGAAACGCATCTTGCTGAAGCCTCCAAGACGTTCATATACGTCACGACGGATGCCCATATTGAACGAACGGGGATAGAATTTGTCGAGTTTCTTCTTGCCACCGCGTATACCTCCCGTCGTGAAGAAACTTGTCATGGAGTAGGATATGGCCTTCTGTGTGTCGGTAAACGACTCATGTGCCCGGTCCGGACCGCCGAAAGCATCGGCCGGTTCGCGTTGCAATTCCTCATCGATGGCGGCTATATAGCCCGCAGGAAGCACCACATCGCTGTCGAGAATCAATAGATATTCGCCTTCAGAACGTGCTGCCCCGTAGTTTCTACTCTGTCCCGGGCCACTGTTTTCTTTCATGAAATACTTGATGTCAAGCTGCTTTTCGTATTGCTTGCACACTGTTTCGCATGGCTCTTTTGAACCGTCTTCCACGATAATCACCTCGAAATCAGTGAATGATTGCACGGTGAGACTCTCTAAAAGTTCGGCCACTTCATCGGGTCGGTTGAATACAGGAACAATGACAGAGTATTTCATAGTAAGGACGATTTAATGGAAATGAAAAAGCCTACCCACGAATATCACGTGGATAGACTTGGGTAAACTTCTTGTTGTTCTATTCTGAAATGCGACCAAGATAGCTGCCGTCACGGGTATCTACCTGGATAGTCTCACCCTCATTGATAAAGAGAGGCACGCGAATTTCAACGCCACTCTCTAATGTCGCAGGCTTTGTTGCATTGGTTGCTGTGTTGCCTTTGATGCCAGGTTCGCTGTGAACGACCTTCAAGGTGGTCTTCACCGGCATCTCAGCAGACAGGATTGTACCGTCTGTAGTGTCGGTAACAACGTCAACGATGTCACCTTCTTTCATGAATTCCACACCTGTTATCTGCTCCTTGTTGATTGGAATCTGCTCGAAAGTTTCCTGGTTCATGAAGATGTATCCAGTAGGATCTTCGTAGAGATACTGGTAAGGACGATGCTCCACGCGAACGTCATCAAGCTTAAAACCCACCTGGAATGTACGCTCAAGTACACGGCCATCGGCAACATTCTTAAGCTTGGTGTTCATTACAGTGTTGCCTTTTCCTGGCTTACGGTGCTGGAAATCGATGCACTTCCAAATGCCACCATCCATTCGGATGCAAGTTCCGATTTTAATTTCCTGTGAATTAATCATTGTTATATCATTGAATGTTTATTGTTATCTCGTTTGAAATGCAAATCCAGAAGTACTGAATTTAACGCTTGCAAAGTTACTATATTTTTATAAAAAAACATCAAATCGTTACTGAAAATTCATTTAATTCTTTGGTAATTCGAAAATTATGAGTAATTTTGCAGCCCAAAGTGGGAGTATTGTACGTTACAGATTAGGATTCCACACAGGGCATTATCAGCGAATTAATAACAAAAATAAATAAGTAAGAAAATGAAAAGAACATTTCAGCCTCACAATCGTCGTCGTGTAAACAAGCATGGTTTCCGTGAAAGAATGGCAACGAAGAATGGTCGTCGTGTATTGGCTTCACGTCGTGCCCACGGTCGAAAGAAGTTAACTGTCTCTGATGAAAACCACGGAAAATAATCCGTTGTAGAACGTAAAGAAGGCAGCAAAAAGCAGCAAGGAAGTCTGTTCCTTGCTGCTTTTTGTGTTTTTTATTTTGTATTTCAAGGGGATTATCTTACCTTTGCAGCATAAGAAAACAACGTAATCAAGATGAAGTCGTCGGATTTCCTGAATAAATTCAAGAGCTGGTATCTATGGAAAAACCTCATTGCCATGGCTGCCGTAGTGGTCTTACTTTGCCTTGGAGTGAAGTTCGGACTTGATCTTTATACGCATCACGGAGAGTCTATTCCCATTCCAAATCTCAGACATAAGCAGCTCGCTGATGCTGAACATATTCTTAACAGCCTTGGTCTTGAACTCCAGGTCGTTGATACCGGCTATGTGAAAAGCCTTCCTGCAGATTGCATTCTTGAGCAATCTCTTGTCCCGGGAGAACGTGTGAAGTCGGGTCATATCATTTATGTGACGATCAATTCTCCGCATTCTCCCACCATGACTATCCCTGATGTCATTGACAACTGCTCACTTCGTGAGGCCATGGCTAAGCTTACAGCAATGGGCTTTCATCTTGAAACTCCGCAGTATATTCCCGGAGAAAGAGACTGGGTCTATGGCATTTTGGTCAATGGCAGGCATGTTGTTGCGGGCGATAAAGTGTCGGTTGAGGCCGCACTTGTCATACAGGTAGGCAATGGTATGCGCAGTGCCGATGACTCCATTGACTATGTTGATCCTGCGGTAGAAGACACTCCGGAGGATAAAGGAGACGTAGACGAATTTGAAGTAGTGTCAGGGCCCGATGCAAAAGAACCTGCCAAGGGGCATAGCAGCAGTGAATGAGAAAAGTCTATTGAAAGGAATTGATATGGCAGAAGTGCTGAATTACGACATAGAAGACCTCGAAACGGATGAACAACAACTCTTTGAACACTGGAAAGTTGAGGTGGACATGGGGCAGACTCCCGTGCGCATTGACAAGTTTCTGGCCGAGAAGAACCCTTATCAGAGCCGTAACCGCATCCAGCAGGCAGCCGATTCGGGCTTCATCCACGTGAATGATAAGCCCGTAAAGAGCAACTACAAGGTACGCCCGGGAGATGTTATCACGCTGATGCTCGACCGTCCTAAGCACGACACAAGTATCGTTGCAGAAGATATTCCGCTTGATATCGTCTATGAAGACGACGTTCTCATGGTTATCAACAAGCAGGCCGGCATGGTGGTACATCCCGGTGCAGGTAATTTCACGGGAACGCTTATCAATGCTGTGGCATGGCATTTGAAAGATTTGGAAAGCTTTGATGCCAACGATCCGGAGGTTGGGTTGGTTCACCGTATCGATAAAGATACAAGCGGACTCCTTGTCGTAGCCAAGACTGCTGATGCCAAGTCAGCACTTGGAAAACAGTTTTTCAACAAGTCAACCCACCGTAGTTACAACGCCTTGGTATGGGGAAACCTCATTGACGACGAGGGAACTATCGAGGGAAACATAGCCCGTGACCCCAAGAACAGACTGCGCATGAAAGTCTTTTCGCCCGACAGTGGCATCGGAAAGAATGCAGTTACCCACTATCGCGTTATCGAACGCTTTGGCTATACAACGCTCGTGGAGTGCATACTTGAGACAGGTCGCACGCATCAGATACGTGCACATATGAAGCATATCGGTCATCCGCTCTTTGCAGATGCCACATATGGAGGCGAACAGGTATTGCGCGGACAACGCAGCAGCACTTATAAAGCATTCATTCAGAACTGCTTCAAGCTCTGCCCACGCCAGGCCTTGCATGCCAAGACCTTGGGTTTTGTCCACCCCTCAACAGGCCGTCAGATGGATTTCGACTCCGAATGGCCCGATGATTTCAGTCAACTCATTGCAAAATGGCGTGGTTATATCAGCGGAACTACGCAGGACACATTTGCTGAATAATAGGTAATCAATATAAATTATGGAAAATTTAAGGAGAAACATAGCTATCGTTTGCGGTGGCGATTCATCGGAACACGACGTTTCCTTGCGCTCTGCACAGGGACTTTATTCCTTTTTCGACAAGGAGAAATACAATGTCTATATCGTTGATGTGAAAGGAACTGACTGGCATGTCAACTTTAGTGATGGTGCTACGGCAGCCATTGACAAGAACAACTTCTCGTTCAAGCATAACGGGAAAACGGTCTTCTTTGATTATGCCTACATCACCATCCACGGACAACCTGGTGAGAATGGCGTCATGCAGGGATATTTCGACCTCATTCATCTGCCTTATTCAACGAGCGGAGTGTTGGTCGAAGCCATGACATTTGATAAGTATGTGCTCAACAACTACCTGCGTGGTTTCGGAGTTCGCGTGGCAGACAGCATCCTGCTTCGCCGTGGAGAAGACTATGATGAGGAGCAGATTGAAAAGCGATTAGGCATGCCTTGCTTCGTAAAACCTTCTGCTGACGGCAGCAGTTTCGGGGTTTCAAAGGTGAAGAATGCCGACCAATTGGCTCCCGCTTTGCGCGTTGCGTTTATGGAAAGCAATGAAGTGATGATAGAAGGCTACCTTGATGGTGTTGAAATCTCACAGGGTATCTATAAGACCCACGATAAGGAAGTGGTGCTTCCTGCAACAGAAGTGGTGACAAAGAATGAGTTCTTCGACTACGATGCCAAGTATAATGGACAGGTTCAAGAAATTACTCCGGCCCGCCTCAGCAAGGAAACAGCGGCTAAAGTGGCTGCCGAAACCAGTCGTATTTACGATATCCTGCATGCCAATGGCATCATCCGCATCGACTATATCATTTCAAAGGATGCTGAAGGAAACGATGTTGTCAACATGCTTGAAATCAACACCACTCCCGGAATGACCGCCACGAGCTTCATTCCCCAGCAGGTTCGCGCTGCAGGTCTTGATATAAAAGACGTGCTGAGCGATATTGTTGAGAACCAATTCTAAGCATATTCACTGCTCAGATGCAGGTTGTCAAGAGAAATGAGGTGGCAAGTTCTACAGCTTGTCACCTCATTTTAATTCGCAGAATACGTTATTCTTCATGATAACTGTATGCTTGTCTCTAATTGTTTGATAATCAACGAGGTATGAACTCAAATTCAGTGGTTTCCTGATTTGACGCATTTGAGCTTCTGATTTGACGCAGATGAGCCGCTGATTTGACGCATTTTACCCCGTCATTTGACGCAAATCACAGCGTCATTTGATGCAAGTTGAAATGTATGATGTAAGCCGTTGAAATTCAACGAGATATAAATTCGCTGACAACGCCTGCCTGATGAGGTTGCCACACTTATACCCTTGTGGGGGTGATTGACGGCGTAAGGAACTTCAGAAGGCCATGGTTTTCAGGCATTGAGCTGTTGAGTGGCCTCTACATCAAGGGCTTCGGCAATGAGAGAGATTGGGTTAATGACCTTGTATTGGGTTGACATCTCAATCTGCCACTTGCAAGTTTCGCAGTCGGTAGAAACACAATCGGGAGCAACTTTATTGATGTTGTCGAACAGACTCTCGCCAATCTTCTGCGAACGCTCGTAGTTTTCTTTCTTGAAACCATAGGTTCCGGCTATTCCGCAGCACTGACTTTCGAGCATGATCAGGTCGAGTCCTGGAATCATTTTCAGCAGTTCAGTGCTGTAGATGACCCATCCCATGCGCTCCATGTGGCATGCTGTGTGATAAGCAACCCTCTTTTGAAAGTCCTTTCTAAAGGAGAGACGTATCTTCCCGTTGCTGATGAGATTGTAAAGGAAGCGAGTTGCCAGCATCAGACTGCTTCTCACGTCTTCGTTGTCAATCTCAAGGAGGTGCTTATATTCGTCACGCATGGTGAACGTACAGGTCGAACTGGTCGTCACAATGGCTTCATCGTTGTTCTTGATAGATTGCCGCATGGCGTTCATATTAGCCTCTCCTTGCCGCTTTGCCTGTTTGGAAAGGCCGTTGGCAATAAGTGCAACGCCGCAACATTTCTCCTTTTCAAGCAGATGAACGCCGTATCCGCAGGCATTTAATATCTTTACCAAGTCCTTGCCGAGCTGTGGATAGTTGTAGTTGACATAGCAACCGTGGAAGTAACTCACAAACTTTGAGAATGCTTTCTGCTTGTCGGCAGCTTCTTTCTTGAACCAGGTTTCAAACTTCTGACTGCTGTATGCGGGGAAAGTTCGGTGCTTGTCAACGCCCATTACCGAATGAAGAACCATCTTTGCAGGCTTCAATCCCAATGAGAAATTCACCACCGGAGCCACCATAGTGGCCATTGTTCCGACGAAATCTGTGTTGGCAAGCATGCGATCACGCAGCGAAGGACTATGCGTACTGTATTTGATGCGGGCCTCTTGGATGATGTCTCCAATCTTCACTCCATTTGGACAGGCAACCTCACAGCGCTTGCAATTGAGACACATCTTCAGGTTCTCATTGAAGAAATCAGCGTCTTTCATGCGGTAACGCATAAGGTCTGGCCCCGCATGTTTCGGCCCGGGATATTTCGGTTCGACAGCCGAAACAGGGCAATATACCGTGCAAATGGAACATTTCATACATTGTTCCAATTCATGTTGGCTGATATTTTTAAGTTGTATTCTGGCTTGCATAGTGTTATTTATTTAGGATATGGTGTGCCACAGCGATAGCCGTGAGCATGGATACTCCCGTGCCGTTGGCTTGCTTGATGCTGTTGTTACCGCTCAAAACAGAGCCAATGGCAAAGAGATTTTCTATGGTCTTTCCGTCTTTTATCGTGTGGAAATCATCGTCAGTCTTTACGCCAAACGCCATATATTGCTGTTCATCGAAGAGATATTCTGATGTCCACTGTTCGCGGTTTTCAGTAGCTTCTACGTCAAGATTGAAGACAGGTTCGCTCACCTTGAGATAGTTGGAAACGAGTCCCCCGCTGATAAATGAGCCTGTGGCCAATACATATTGGTCGGCCGTAAGGCGTGTTTCTTCTAACTTCTCGGTTGTGATGGCCGTGAGTTTGCCGTCTTCAAAAATGCCATTGTCTACCGTGTCGCTGTTCAAAATCACTGCTCCGTGCTCTTGAATGAAGGCACGTAGCTTGTTTTGGATATATATACCGGGTACCGAAGGAGGCATGGTTGCCACGAATTCTATAGGCGTATGAATGGATTTGCGCAGTAATTTGACCGCATCATCACTGGTCAGTCCAAGCACAGCAGGCAACAAAACCGCATCGAAGTCAGTGGCTATGCGGTTGATTTCGTGGGCAACATCGGTCACATGCTGTGGCTTACTGAGATATTTGGCGATGTTGGTGGCACGCATTTCTGTAGGACTTTCGCGGGCGAACTCTAATTCCTTGGTGGTGAAAGTGGCTTCTTTCACGTTGGCTCCCATCGTCTGCAAGCTGTCTGAAAGATAGGGAACGGGCCAGTCTAAAAAGCCTTCTATGTTGGCCAAAAGCAGCTTCTTGCCCTTCAATTCCTCTGCAGTTTCAAGGGTAAGAAGGTTTTCGAGGGTGAGCCATGCAGGTTGTGTCGTGCCGATAGGAGATAGGCGAAGATGGTTCTTTTCCTTGTTCCCTTTCAGTTTCAAGCCTGCTTCTGCAAGCAGGTTCTCGGCTTCTTCGATATAGGTTTCAAGCTTTTCGCCCTCGATTTTGCAGTAGGGGTGGCCCTCATCTAATTGCTTTATCGCTTCCAAAGGCTTCTCTACAGCCTCTCCCTTGTTGCATCCTAACAGTTCAAATGAGCCGGAATTGAAGTGCAAAGTGCTTTGTCCGGCCGTCACAAGCCCCACTTTATGACCGCTTTTGACGAGCATGGCGGCACAAGTCAATCCACTAAGACCGCCACCTATTATTATTGTATCGAATTTCATCTTGCAATCTCCTTTCCTTTTCCAGTCCTCTGGTTCAGTCCGCAGAGTCCTTCGTAGACCATAGACATGAGTTGTGACTCCTTCAAAGTGTCTCCCCAAGCCACCTGGCGCATGCCTTTCCAGCGCTCAGCCATTACAGAAGCAAGGTCAGCCTGGCTTTTCTTGGCATCTGTTTGAGTAAGATTGCAGAGCACACATGCGGCACGACAGGCGCAAAGTGTGCCCTGACAGGTACCCATACTGACGCGAGTGCGACGGCGCATATTAATGAGATTCTTCACATGAAGCTTGTCGACAGCATACTTCATCTCGCCAACGCTCACCTCTTCACATTCACAAACCAATGCCTTATCCATGATTGTATCGTCTGGGATGAGCGATGCCAGCGTGCCATGACGCCCCTCTTCGGCGAGCCGTTCTGTCGAAAGACCTTTCTTTGAGCATTCTTCTTCCGAGCCGGGTAATGGCTTTTCTGCGGTTTCGCAGGCCTTGTTGACTCCCAACTTCTTGCATGCGAGGTCGGTTGCAAGCTCTGCCATGAGCCTGTAAGTCATCATCTTGCCGCCCGTTATCGTGATGAAGCCGCCCAATCCGTCGCGTTTTTCGTGGTCAAGTAACACGATACCTCGGCTGATGTTACGCCCGGAGGGGTCGTTGTCGGCAGCAACAAGCGGACGGACACCGGCATAAGCCCGCAGAATTCGGGTCGTTGCAAGCGCCGGTGCAAGTTTTTCGCCTTCGCTAATCAATATATCTACTTCTTCAGGAGTAACCTTCAGATGGTCTATAACGTCGTAGGAGACGCGGTCACTGGTCGTTCCAATCACGCAAACTGCATCGTCGGGAACGAGAATGTCGGCATTGGCCGGCTTGCGACATCGGTTGATAACCATCTGATTGACACGGTGTCCGAAGATGAGTAATGAGCCTTTTGCGGGGAACATATTCAATGGAACATCGGCCATTTCAGCAATCAAGTGCCCCCAGATACCTGCAGCATTGATTGTAAGTTGAGCGTGGGCTTCCTGCATTTCGCCTGTGATGTTGTCGCGCATCACGACACCTTCCACCCTGCCATTGTTGATGATGAGTCGTGTTACCTCGTGATAGGTGAGCACAGTTGCGCCATGCAAACGTGCATCGAGCACGTTGGCAGCAGTCAATCTGAATGGATCTATCGAGGCATCCGGCACTCTAACCGCACCAATCAGCGTTGGGTTGACTGCCGGTTCCAATCGGATGGCCTCTTTCGGGTCAATAATATCAGCGCGAATACCTGCGTTTCGGCACGCATCTACAAAGGTTTGCTGATACAGAATGTCGTCTTCGGGCAGCGTAATGAACAGACCATCGGTCTCTTCTACACAATGACGCGCAATCTTTCGCAGTGTCATATTCTCCTGAATGCACTCTGTTGCCGACTCTCTGTCGGTCACTGCATAGCGCGCTCCACTGTGCAAGAGACCGTGGTTGCGCCCGGTTGCACCATTGGTCAAATCGTATTTCTCAACGAGAAGCACCTTCAGTCCTCGCATGGCACAATCTCTTGCCACACCAGCTCCGGTGATTCCGCCGCCGATAACGATTACATCATAGGTTGTATGTTGTTCTTTATTCATAGTTTTGGATAGGAAATAGAGTTTCGTCTGTATCGTATGGTTTTATAGCTCTTATTCACTCATGATGTCTTTTGTATGATATTGAAAAGCTTTCATAACGCAACAAAAATAGTTTTTATTTCTGGTAATTCAAAACTTACGCCTGTATTTGCTGTTTATTTAACTTTTATTACGTATTAAATAGCTTAATTTTATTTTGTTTACTGTGTTATTGAATAATTTCCTTAAATTGAATTAATCTTGTATTGAAGAATATATTGATTTGTGAAGATATTTAGTTTTGAAACGAAGATATATCTAATGGAGAATAAATAAAAAAGAAAATAATGTTTCGTTATGAAATAGATGCAGGATGATTTGCAGGATGTGAGATGAAGAACTGTTTTTGAGTGCGGTTTAAGATGTGGCAGATTGCAGTTTAATTGATGCTGAAGAATATGATGCCTTACATTTTCTTTGGGCGGAAAAAAAATATAAAAGGCACGTCATGGCAGGGTTGTCGCAGGCCTCTTCGCAGTAGGTCTCTGTGCATATTCGCCTTTGGCAAGATATATGTTAATTCTTATCACAAACATTTACAATTTGAGTTGTCAGATTTGTAAATTCAAGAAGGAACTCCTTCTCACTTCAAATATGTGCCGAAATTCGGCAGTTTGTAATTTATTGACAATCAGATGATTGTGAAACTAAATACAAAAGATGAAATGAATTTACGTTGAAATTCACTGCAATTTGCGTCAAATCACCTTGCAATCTGCATGAAGTTATGATGTAATCTGAGTCAGAAAGCATGGTAAAGTGACTGAGATTGCAACGCAAGAAGATAAAAATGAGGTGGTCGAAGCTGTGCAAAGGCTGCACATCGGCATTGAAAACGGATTTTTATTTCTATTTGGTGGCTCCATGAAGTGTTAAATTTGAGCAAGAATGTTTACAGTGAAAAGCGTGTTGAAGCAGTTCTCTTTTGCTGTAAAATAAGGCTGTGACGCAGTATGTAGCATCGTTGTTGAGGCCCTTTTCCAAAGCAAAGGAAGGATAGGAAGAGTGAGCAAATCATGCAACTGCCTGTGGTTCATACTGCAGGCGATTGCAATCTATGTTTCAGCGTGTGGCTATGTGGGTGCGTATTGTTAGTTAATAATTTGTTAAAACATATGCTCGCGTGAACCAATATAAAAGAAAAGGTCTATCTTTGTATAGTTATCTCAAATGGATAATCAGATTAAATTTTCAGCCAATGACTAAGGAAGAGCGCCACACCTCGATTTTAGAACAACTTTTGAAACAGGGTTCTGTGCAGGTTTCTGAACTGGCAGAATTGCTTGATGTGTCGTCTGTAACCATTCGTAAAGACCTTACCGAGTTGGAAAAAGGCGGTAAACTGTATCGCAGTCACGGTAAGGCTATCCTCATTAATCCTTTTGCCAACAACCGTTCGGTCAACGAGAAAGAGAGCTTGAACGCTGAAGAGAAGCAGCTTATCGGTATGGAAGCGGCCCAACTTGTCGTGCCTTGTGACTCTATTCTCTTGGCTTCGGGCACTACAATCCATGCTTTGGCCCGCAATCTGCACACAAGTGGCAAGCTGATGGCAGTCTCTGCATCGCTTCAGGCCACGGAGTTGCTGGCCCAGAATGAGAACATCGACATCATACAATTGGGCGGAGTAGTGCGCCATAGCAGTCTTTCCGTGGTGGGAGAGTATGCAGAAAGAATTCTTGACAGCTGCTCGTTCAGTAAGTTTTTCTTGGGAGTTGACGGCATAGACCTTGACTTTGGTATTTCAACTACCGACATGCGCGAGGCTGAACTCAACCGCAAGATGATACGTACGGCACAGAAAACCGTCGTACTTGCAGACTCCAGCAAGTTTGGCCGACGTGGTTTTGCACGTATTTGTGGTATGGATGACGTTGATACTATTATCACTGACAACCATGTTTCGCCTGCTGTTGCCCGCTCCATTGAGGAACTTGGCATCGAACTTATTATCGCCGGAGCTTCTGTTTCAGGGCTTCAGCACATTTAACGACGTTTAATTTAAAGACAAACATATTATGAAAATCCCAGCAGAGTTTGATTGTATCAGACCTTTTGAACCCGAGGAATTACCCGAGGTTTACGACAGGTTATTGAGTGATTCTCAATTCCAGAAGGTCTTGGCTTACCTTTATCCCGGTGTGCCACTCGACAATATTGCTGCCAAGATGCGTGCATGCAAGACGAATCTTGAATTCCAAAAGGCATTCTGTTACCCTTTCCTGCAGCAGTTAGTCGTTAAGCAGAGCTTGGGTTGTGACATGGATGCCTATAACATCAACATCAAGAACCGCTACACTTTCGTGAGCAATCATCGTGATATCGTGCTTGATTCGGCCTTCCTTGATAAGCTGTTGATTGATGTGGGCTTTGATACTACCTGTGAAATCGCCATTGGTGACAACCTGCTGACACTGCCTTGGGTGAAAGATCTTGTGCGTGTGAACAAGTCGTTTACCGTTGAACGGGCCCTTCACTCTGTGGAGATGTTGAAGGCAAGCAAGCGCATGTCAGAGTATATCCACTTTGCCATTAACGTGAAAAATGAGAATGTTTGGATTGCACAACGACAGGGACGTGCCAAGAATTCAAACGACCTTACGCAGCCTGCTATCCTGAAAATGATGGCCATGGGTGGCGAGGGAACCATCATTGAGCGTCTGACGCAGCTCCATATCGTGCCGCTTTCTATCTCTTATGAATATGATCCATGTGACTATCTCAAGGCCCGTGAGTATCAATTGCGGCGTGATGTGCCCTTCTGGAAGAAGACTGCAGAGGACGATATCGAAAGTATGATGACGGGTATCAAGGGCTTCAAGGGACATATTCACTATGAATGTGCACCGTGTATTGACGACTGGTTGCAGACCGTTGACCAAGAACAACAGAAGAATAAGCTCTTTGATGAGATTGCAACGCATATTGATACGGAGATCCATCGCTGTTATCGTATGTATCCATGTAACTACATTGCGCTCGACATGATACAGGATACGAAAATGTATACCGACCATTATACGGAGGCCAATCGTAAGGAGTTTGAGGATTATGTGCTTGGACAGTTGGATAAGATTGATATCGAAAACAAGGACGAACGCTATCTGCGGGCCTGCTTGTTGAGTCAGTATGCTTATCCTGCAAAGAACTATCTGGCCGCCATCAACGGCAATGGCAAGCTGAAGTCGCTGCTCAATCATCTTCCTTTCCGCAAGTAAGCCGCGCATGAAAGGCTTCAGTTTCTTGCGAATATCATTCGAGACACTCATCATGGGCCTTATGATGAGTGCCTGTTCTCATGACAGTTATGAGAGCGGTGACGGCAGAGACTCTTATCTTCGGGCTGATTTTGTGGAGGCACATACGGCTTCCGCCCATGAAATCTCAAGTGCAGTTACCGACGAGGGCGACTCTCTTGTGCTCTCTCCAAGACTTCAGGTAGAGTGGGCTAAGCAGGCAAATGCAACCTATCGTGGCTTGCTTTATTACAATAAAGTGGTTGGAAAACCGACTGAAGCCATACGGTTGGTGCCGGTTCCTGTGCTGTCTTGGCATCCGATTACTAAGTTCCGTGAGGTTCATACCGATCCCGTTATCTTTGAAAGTGCATGGCTAAGCAGTAATCATCGCTATGTTAATATTGGCTTTTCCGTGAAAACGGGGGCGAAAACAGAGGGAATGAAAGGCCATACTTTCGGCTTGATAGCTACTGACAGCTTGGTAACGGATGGGGAAATCCGCCGACTTGATCTCACACTCTACCACGATCAAGGAGGTATGCCACAGTATTATTCAAGCCGAGGCTTTATCAGTGTCCCACTTTCTCGACTGCCGAAAGGTTGTATGATCAATCTTCGTGTCGATACTTATAAGGGGAGAATCTATAAGAGTTTCAATGTCTGAGGGGCTGTTTGTAAAGAGAATGGCCTCGTAGAAAATGGAAAATGTGGAATGACAGATGAGCATCAATTCCACATTTTCCTTGATTTTATGGCTTCTTTTGATTATCTTTTTCGCGAATTTCAACGCGTCTGATCTTTCCGGAGATAGTCTTCGGCAGTTCATCTACAAACTCAATGACTCGCGGATACTTATAAGGTGCGGTCTCATGCTTTACATGATTCTGCAGTTCTTTCACGAGATTGTCGTCTGCTTTGGCCTTATATTCAGCGGCAAGAACGACAGTAGCCTTGACAATCATACCGCGGATAGGGTCGGGAACGCCTGTAATGGCACATTCTACAACGGCAGGATGCGTCATCAGTGCATTCTCAACTTCGAATGGGCCAATACGATAACCCGAGCTTTTGATAACATCATCCGTGCGACCTACAAACCAGAAGTAACCTTCCTCATCGCGCCATGCCATGTCACCTGTATGATAAATGCCGTCGTGCCAAGCCTCCTTGGTCTTTTCTTCATCGCGATAATAACCTTTGAACAGGCCGAGTGGCTTCTTGTCGCCTATGCGGATGCAGATCTCTCCCTTTTCACCGTCTTCGCATTCCGTACCGTCTTGGCGCAGCAGTCGTACGTCGTATTGCGGGTTCGGCTTTCCCATTGAACCGGGTTTTGGCTTCACCCAGGGGAAAGTTCCAAGTGTCATTGTGGTCTCAGTCTGGCCAAATCCCTCGTAAATGGTAATGCCGGTGAGTTCCTTAAACCTATTTGCTACCGACGGATTCATGGCTTCTCCTGCCGTAGTACACCATTCAAGACTACTCAAATCGTATTTAGAGAAGTCTTCACGGATCATGAAACGATAGATGGTTGGCGGTGCACAGAACGATGTAATGTGGTATTTCTCGATCTGTTGCATAATCTTTTCGGCCGTGAATTTTTCGTGATCATACACAAAGACGGTTGCTCCTGCAAACCATTGTCCATAGAGTTTGCCCCAAACGGCCTTGCCCCAACCCGTATCAGCGACTGTAAGATGCAGGCTGTTTGCATGGAGATTGTGCCAATATACACCCGTTGTGAGGTGCCCCAAAGCGTAAAGGAAGTCGTGAGCAACCATTTTTGGCTCGCCACTTGTACCGCTGGTGAAGTACATCAACATTGTATCTTCGTTGGTGTTCACGTTCTCCGGGCGCACAAAGGCAGGTGCTTTATCCCATTCTTTGCGCCAATCATGGAAACCTTTCGGTACAGGTTTGTCTGTTTCCGACAGGGCATTAACGGCCACCAAAGCTTTCACTGTGGGGCTTTCCGCCATGGCCTTGGCAATCTGTTCGGTGATATATTCGTCGTTGGCACAGATGATAACCTTCACACTTGCACTCTGATTGCGATACACGATGTCGTGAGCTGTCAGCATATGTGTAGCGGGAATAGCTATTGCCCCAATCTTACAAAGGGCCATCATAGATAGCCACCACTGATAATGACGCTTCAAAATGAGCATCACTTTGTCGCCATGTTTGATGCCAAGCTGCATGAAATAAGCAGCTGTTTGGTCGGTTTGTTCCTTGAATTCCCTATAGGTTGTGCTCACTTCTTCGCCCCGTTCACTGGCCCAGAGCAGTGCAACTTTGTCGGGTTCTTCCGTTGCCCAAGCATCCATTACATCATAAGCGAAGTTGAAATTCTCGGGTATTTTGAAATGCAGATGCCGTGCATAGTCTTCCTCCGAAGTAAAGTTTGTCTGCGTTAAAAATCGTTCTAACATAAGTCTCTCTTTTAATTTACTACACATAAAAACTTGGCTGGCTTCCCATTCAGGGCGTTCATGCAATGTGGAATGGTTGCATCGAAATAGATGCAATCGCCTTTTTTCAGCACAAGTACTTTGTCGTCAATCGTCAGTTCCAATGTTCCTTCGAGGATATAATCCACTTCTTGGCCGTCATGCGTATTCTTGCTGTATCGCTTCCCGGCCGGAAGTGGGTCGACAATCACGAGGAATGGGTCCATCTTTCGACCTCTGAAACCACCTGCCAAGGTCTGATATTGATATTTATCACCGCGGTCTATCTCCGGTCCTTGACCGTCACGAGTGAGATAGTAGCGGCTCATTCGCGGTTCTTCTCCAAAGAGAAGCACGTCAAGTGAAATGCCGTAGCGTTTTGATATCTTTGAAAGTCGGTATACAGAGGGGTCTGCTTCGCCCGCTTCTATCTTGAGATAATGGTCTAAGGAGATGCCGCAAAGTTCGGCAACTTCCTCTGCAGGAATGTCAAGAACATCGCGAAGACCACGCAGGCGCTCGCCAATTTGTTTGATAGATTCTTCCATTTTTGAACGTTTTATTTATTTTCTTATTGCCAAAGTTACGAAAAGTTTTCTGACTGTTACTTTTTGTTTGGCTTTTATTTCGACATACTCTTAATAAACTAAAAAATGCTGCACAAACCCTATTTGTTTGTGCAGCATCTTGCCTTCTCATTTAATGTGTCAGCTATTATGCCTGCTTATATTTGTTCGTTTGTATCTTGTGGCATGCAAATCCACAGGATAATATAGGCTATGAAGCCTGGAAATCCCACGCTGCACAGCGTCAACAGCAGATAGGCGATGCGAAGCAATGCCGTATCCCAGCCCATATAAGCCGCTATTCCTCCTAATATTCCGGCAATCCATCTGTCAGATGAAGAGCGCACTAATCTTTTCCTATTTTCCATATGCATTTATTTTAATTTCTGTCTTATTATTCATAACTCATGCTTTAGACGCAACTCTGCATACAAGAAGTTGCAATTAAGGTTGAAAAAGATAGGGGTAAACATTTCTTAATGATGCATTATACATTATAAATTATGCGTCACTTTTTAATATCCCGGCATCAGTTGCCCCAGACTTTCGGTCACTTCTTCGTGGCTTACGCCTTCCTTGATGACGATAACGATAGTGTCATCACCGGCAATTGTACCCAATATTTCGGGAAGATTGCTGGCATCTATGTTGTAAGCAATGCTGCTTGCATAGCCTGGGCGCGTCTTGATAATACCTATGTTGCCCGAGAAATTAATGGAAATAAAGCCGGGAGTCTGCAGCATTTCTAATGGAGAGATGGGCTTATGAATGCGCTTATACATGGTTTCATTAGGCAACACATAGACATATTTGCCGTTCATGCTGGCCGCTTTAGCTACTTTCAGTTGTTTCAGATCGCGGCTCAAAGTTGCCTGTGTCAAGGTGAAACCTTCTTTTCTCAGCGCTTGAAGCACCTCCTCCTGACTACTGAGTTCAGTGCTTGAGATAAGGACTTTCAACGCTTCTAATCTTCTTGTCTTTACTTTCATCTATCTGTATGTTTATTCGTTTTATGTCTACAAAGTTATAAAATAGTGCAACTTTACCCAAATAAAAATGCAAAAAATGCAGTCTTAAAATAAAGAATACAAAGCAAAGAATGTGGAGTTAATCCATAATCACTTTGCCTAACCCTCGCATTTCAACATTCATGGTTCATGACATATATTATCTTCATGGCTTAAAATGACAGCAAGAAGCTCTCCCCTCCCTTGGGGAGGGGTCGGGGGTAGGTCTCAGAGGGGTCGGGGGTAGGTCTCCCTTATCTGTAAACTTCTTTCATCTTAGATTTGGAATCGCCTCTGAAAACCATTATCTTTGCCGTAGGGAAAGTGGGCAAGTGCTTTCCCTTTTTTCATTTTCTTTTGCAAATCTTCGTGTCATCTATAGGAAAAGAGGTTGTAATTTGCGTCAAATCACGGTGTAATCTGCGTCAAGTTACAAGATGTTCTGCATCATATTGCGTGCTGATATGACGGGCTTTAGCCGTTGAAGTGAATGAAAAGATGACTCGGTAAGCCTTTGTCGGTCTTCTCGGATAAAGCTTCTTGTAAACAAACTTGATTATTTTCTTAAAGTTTCTTAATGGTGTTTCTGCCTTGATTTGGCGGATGTTCTTCACTGCGTGAAGATAGTTCTTCGTGGAATATATCTCTCAAAACGGGGCGGATTATCAGATATAATGCTTATCTTTGCCCCATATCGTCACTTTTTTATTGGCGATGAACCTTGCATGAAAATACGAGAATTTACAGATGATGAAAGAGAATAGATTGCGTTTGTTGCTGAATGTATGCTTGTTTTTTATAACGATTTCTGCGCAAGCTGCACTCCATGATACGCTGTTTGTGGCCGATTATGGTGTGCATCCCAACACCTACGAAGACCAGACGGCACGTTTGCAAACCTTGATTGCCGACTGCAAGCGTTGGAAGAGCAAGGCTATTGTGTTTCAATCGGGGCGATATGACCTGTGGCCTACAGATGCCTCGAGGTGCAAATACTACATTTCCAACACCTCGTCTGAAACAGAATGTCCCTCGAAAGTAAAGACCATAGGCTTGTTGTTCGAAGATATGAGCGCTCTGACCATTGAGGGAAATGATGCAACACTTATGTTTCATAGCAAGATGACAATGCTTTCTTTTGCCCATTGCAAGGAGATGAGGTTGCAGAATATTCATTTTGACTTTGAAAGACCTGGCGGTTCGGAACTCACTTACCTTAAAGTTGATGCGCATGGAGTAACGGCTCGCGTGCATCCCGACTCCGAATTTGCGATTGTCGAAGGGAAGATGATGTGGATAGGAGAGGGTTGGCGGACGAATAATCCGCATTGTATAGAGTATGATCCCACTAATAAACATTTTTATTATAGCCGTGGTTGGGACATACTCTCACAGGCCAAAGCTGTTGAGTTGTCGCCAAATGTGGTGCATTTTGCAACGGATTTGGCTAAAGATTTCAAGGAGAACCACACGATTACGGTGCGCGATATCATTCGAGATCAGGTGGGAATGTTCTTGTTTGAAAGCCAAAATATCACGTTTTACAATGTAGGTGTGCACTATATGCATGGCTTGGGCATCGTAAGTCAGTATTGTCGAAACATCAAGATGCTTCGGGTGAGATGTGAACCGCGTGAAAACAGCACGCGACTATTGGCATCTTCGGCCGATTTTATGCATTTCTCGGGCTGTAGCGGCAAGGTTGTGATTGATAGTTGCAGGTTTCTTGGTGCGCAAGATGACGGCATTAATGTGCATGGAACCAATTTGCAAGCCGTTGAAAGAGTTGATGATTATACGCTAAGATTGCGCTTCATGCATCCTCAAAGCTATGGTTTTTGTGCTTATTTTGCTGGCGATACGGTGGCCTTTGTGCGTCCTTCTACCATGCAACGCTATGCTGAAAACATCGTAAAGAAAGTACGAATGGAGTCGCCTCGAATCGTGGAAGTGGCGTTCATGCGCCCCATTCCTAGAGATGTTCGATTGCAAAGTGATTGCGTAGAGAACCTCAGTTGTACGCCTGAAGTGGCCATTCGGCATTGTTTTTTCTCTCGAACCAGCACGCGTGGTACGCTTGTTACCACACCTCGGCGAGTGATTATCCGTGATAACACCTATTGTTATACGGGCATGAGTGCCATTCTTATAGAGGGCGATGCTGCTGGTTGGTATGAGTCGGGGCCTGTAAAGGATGTGCTTGTTGAGAACAACAAGTTTATAGATTGTGCCTATAATGGTGGGCCTTCACGTGCAGTTATCGCCTTAAATCCTTCGAATACGGTTGTTGATGCACGTCGGCCTGTGCATCAGAATGTACGTATCATCAATAACATCTTCGTCACTTCGGGTAATCCTTTGCTGTATGCCAAGAGCACTTCACAGTTAGTTTTCAAAGGCAATG
Organism: Prevotella sp. HMSC077E09; assembly: GCF_001814685.1. NCBI lineage: Bacteria > Pseudomonadati > Bacteroidota > Bacteroidia > Bacteroidales > Prevotellaceae > Prevotella > Prevotella sp. HMSC077E09. Next base: position 22,744 of record NZ_KV817579.1, read on the forward strand.
AGGTGAAGATAGAGTCCCCTTCCTCGCTGGTTGGGAATAAATGGGTTGTTCTTGAGGGTTGCAGTAAGGTGACTATCAAGGGAAACAAGTTCTTGGAACCATAGCAATAAGGAAGTTGATCATTAGGCATTATTTATTTCTTAGTCCTAATTTCGGAGCATGTATTATGCAGAAATGATATCGTTTTTGCATCGTTTTCTGTGACTTTTTTATTTATAAGTGTATTAAAAATAAGAGATAAATTCTATAAATAGAGATTTATCTATATCCTGTTTTGTTGGAAATAGGAATATTCTAAATAGAGTTTTAGAAATAAGAAAAGTCTTACTATGTTTCAGATGAATTGCAAATGTGAAGGAGAAGAGTATCTTTGCTTTTGCGTATAATTCTTTAAATGAGATAGAGAAAGTATAGTATATTATGAATTTAAGTTTCAACTTATCTTTGATTGATGGATATAAAAGTGCGTCTCAGATAGCAAGAGTCCTAACAGAGGATTGGTTTGCTCATAAGAGTACTGAACTCAAGGCATGGCAGAAGACCGTTAATCCACCGCGTCGTTTGGGCAATGAACGATTTATTTCTGCTCTTTTCAAGGATCCGACAAAGGTTGAAGATGCCGAGAAACTGATGACAGAACTGCATGCCGTTGCCTCAGATATGCAGGATGTGGGACTGAAACTCGATTTTTATCAGTTTTTTACGGAAGAGGAATTGCGTGATATTTACGAGCAGAATAATGAGCGGATGTGGCTTTGTAATGGGCAAGCTCCCGACAACTATGGGGTTACTCAGCGTTCGGCCGTAAGCCTTTGGCATAATATTGTGGCCGAAGTGAACCATGCCTTGCAGGGCAAACTGACAGCTACATTGCGCTTTGGTCACGACACTCCACTTTATCGTTTGTTGGCTTTGTTGGGTCCCGACAACCTCTCTGATGAGCAAACAGACGAGATGGACAAGGTTATTCCTATGGCGGCCAACTTGCAGATGGTTTTTTATTATAATCCAGATAAGGAGGAGAAGCCATTAAAGCCACAGCAAGTTATCGTTAAGTTCATGCTCAACGAGCGCGAAATCCGACTTCTCAAGGTGCGTTCTTTGGATGTAGGCCCTGATGGAAAAACGGGCTATTATTATCGTTGGGACCATGTGTTGAGCTATGTGGAAAAGCGAATTGCCAATGCTGTAGCGCAGGGACACATGGCAACTATCAACACTTTCGTGGGTACTGACTATGCAGTTACGCCCTCGTTGAGTCGTTATAGCAAAGGAACTGAAGAACATGGGTAGACGCTTCCGGCTGTGTTGGAGCCTAATGGTATGACTTTCTGGACACCACAGACGCAGGACGGAGAGCAGAAATGCGTGGCACCGTACTACTATTGCGATGAGAAACTGCAGGGGTTTCGTGGCAGCCATTGGCTCGTGGGAGGCTGCACACAGGATTATGGCTCGTTTACACTGATGCCGTTAATGGATAGTCTGCGCTTGAAACCAGTTGATCGAGCCACACGTTTCAACCACGCTGACGAGATTGCTCATCCGGATTACTATGCTGTTTCTTTGCCCGATGAGCATTTGAAGGCCGAGATGACGGGTATGAGTCATGCAGCAATGTTCCGTTTCACCTATCAGAAAGACGGCAAGGCTTATGTTGTAGTGAACACGAATAATGATCATGGAGAAGGCTTTATGGCTGTTGATACGGTGAGGAACAGCATCTATGGCTACAATTCTGTGCACAGAATTTATCAAGGTTGGGGTGAAAAGGCAGGTTTCAATGGGTGGTTTGCCGTGGTGTTTCAGGACCCTTTGCAGGATTATGGCATCAAGGACGGTGTGGCTTGGGCTGCTTTCGATGTGTCGAAAGGTGATGAGGTGTTGGTTAAGGCAGCCTGTAGCTTCGTGGATATGGCAGGTGTTTATAACAATATTCAACAGGAAATACCGCATTGGGAGTTTAATGATACGCGCTCACGCACGATAGATCGTTGGAAAGCAAAACTCAATCGGGTGAGCGTTTCCTCGCGAGACACGGCTGCTGTTGCCAAGTTCTATGGTGCATTGTATCGTGCCAGTTTTCTGCCTCGTGCCTTCAGTGACAAGGACGGACGTTATCCTTCGTTCGCCGGAAGCAGGAAAATCATGCAGCATCCAATGGGAAAAATCGGCAATACCCCACTTTACCGTCGGGTTTATATGGATTTTTCGATGTGGGATATCTATCGAGCTTTGCTGCCACTGAACCTGATTGTCGAGCCAACGGCCAACGGAATGATGCAGAGTTTGGTTGATATGTATGAGGAAGGGGGCTGGCTTCCAATATTTCCTTGCTGGAACAGCTACACTTCGGCAATGATTGGTGATCACGCTTCGGCTGCCTTGGCTGAGGCTATCGTGAAAGATGTGCGTAATCTTAATAAAGAAAAGGCCTACGACGCCATGCGCAAGAATGCCTTTGAGATAGCAGATGCTGAAGCTTATAAGGACGGAAAGGGACGCCGTGCGATGCAGAGTTATCTGAAATATGGCTATATCCCGCTGAACGACAGTGTCATGGAAGCTTTCCATACGCATGAACAAGTGAGCCGGACTTTGGAATATGCCTATGATGATTATGCTGTTGCGCAGGCTGCAAAGGCCTTGGGGAAGACTGATGACTACCGTGTTCTCATGGCAAGGGCACGCAATTGGCGGCATGTTATCAATCCCCGTACAGGATGGGCTGACGGCAGATGGGCCAATGGAAAATGGCTGAATAATAAGGATTTGACCACGCGTGTGAAGTTTATTACAGAAGGAACTGTGGCTCACTATACGTGGTATGTGCCCCATGATGTCTATGGATTGATGCAGGAGATGGGGGGAAAGAAGATATTTGCTGACCGACTTGACCGTATGTTCAGCGACAGCCTGTATTGGCATGGCAATGAACCTTGCCAGCAGATTCCTTATCTTTATGCGTATGTTGGACAGCCGTGGAAGACACAGCAGAGGGTAAAGACTATCCTTGATAATGAATATCTTGATGTGCCCGGTGGTCTTAGTGGCAATGATGATGCCGGACAAATGAGTGCATGGTACGTACTTTCGGCCTTAGGTTTCTATCCCGTATGTCCCGTTTCACCTTATTATATTATAGGGACTCCGACATTTGACGAAGCACATATCGGCCGTTTCACCATTAAGGCACATCATGTTTCGCATGAAAATATCTATATCCAGTCGGCAACTTACAATGGGCAGCCTTATACGCACAACTACATTACGTATGAAATGTTGAAAGGAGACGGCGTATTGGAATTTCAAATGGGGCCGAAACCCAATACGGAGTGGGGCAGCAAGACAGAAGATTGCCCGCCGGATTTGATGAAATGATAATCGTCTTTCCTAAAGAAATGGAGAATATCAAAGACATGAGCTGCGATATTCTCCATTTGATTTTATAATTCTTACCATGCAGAAGCTTGATAAGTCTTCGTGAATTTTTCTTCAGTTTGTTTTCTTTCTCATTTTCAGGTGGTGGGAGAGAAAAACTGTTTTCTTATCTTTTCATTTCAAAGCCCATGCGTATTCCGTCATAGTTCTTGCTCAGTTCACCGACAGTTTGAATAGTGCTGTTGCCGCTGAGGGCTGAAGCGGTCTGAAGAAGAGTAAGCAGTTTCTTGGATTCCATGAGATAACTCATGCCCTTGGTGGTACGTTTTGCATACACAGGGAGAGTGAAGAACAAAGTCTTCATCATGATTTTCTGGTTACTGCTGTCGTAAGTCCATGTACCGTTGATGCTTCTTCCAAGGATGCGTCCACTGAAAGTTTTGTCGCTGTTAAAGGTCAGTTGGGTGTTATCGCGCCGAAGACCAATGGCCTTGTAGCTTTCGGTCAACTTCGTTTTTGCCTGGGCAGCAGCCACCTCTCCACCTGCTTTTGCCAAGGTGTTGTCGCTCGTGAAAGCCACTCCCGGCTCGCTGTAGTGCCATGTTCCGATGAGATCGCGTTCCGAAGGTTTGTCAATACCGAGCACACTGTTCAGCACATTGCCGATAGTGTTGGCGTTGCCCATACTGCCAAGAACTTCGCCCAAGATGTTCCCTCCTGTGTTATTGCTGCTGCCGTTGGTGGTAATGCCACAGCTGCTCAGCATTAATGTCGTGGTCAGCACGCCTGCTGCCAGAATTATTTTTTTATTCATCACCGTGTTGTATATAGTTCTTCTTTAGTTATCACGACCGAAAAGGCGCAGCAGATAAATAAACAAGTTGATGAAATCAAGGTATAAATCAAGTGCACCACACAGTGCAATCTTCTGTGAAGTCTCGCTCATGTCGGGTGCAACTGCTAATTGACGCTTGATATTCTGGCTGTCCCAAATGGTCAAACCGACAAAGAGTAACACGCCTGCAATACTGATGATGAAGTCGAGCATGCTGCTCTTGAAGAATATGTTGGCCACCAATGCAATGATAAGTCCGCCTAACGCCATGAAAAGAAAACTTCCCCACTTGGAAAGATCTTTCTTGGTGAAGTAGCCGTATGCAGAAGTAACAGCGAAAGTTCCTGACGTGATGAAGAACGTTTTGATGATGGCTGTCGGTGCAAAGAGGATGAAGATGTATGACAGCGTGGCGCCGTTGAGAGCCGCGAATGTGGCAAACATCAATGTCGTTGCAGCTAACGAGCGATTTTCCTTCCATATACTTCCACTGATTTTCCACACTAAAACTAACTCCGTTATAATCAATCCCCAGAACACTAATTGGTTGGTGTAAATCAGATATAACAGGTTTGGAGAGGTTGCAACGCCGTAAGCGACGATGCCACTGATGGCCAAAGCCAAAGTCATCCATAGATACACTTTGCGCATCAAGGCAGGAAATGCCTCTGAAAGCACCATGTCGTTTGTGCCATACTCCTGTTCTCTGATTCTTTCATTAAATTCTTTGAAATCCATATTCTTTACTGTTTTTGATAATAATCTGTTGTGTTTTGCTGAAAGCAGAGCTGTTTCTGCTTTGCCGAATGACGTTTTGTCATCTTTCGATGCAAAAATAATCTTTTCTTTTTCTATGTACAAATGTAATGCCATTTTAATTCCCCTCTTTAATAATCTTTAGCCTATTACTGTCTGTATGATAGTGAAAGGTGTCGTGATTTGACGCAGATTGCGCTGTAACTTGATGCAGATTACCAC
>NZ_KV817579.1:28037-33521 GCF_001814685.1 Prevotella sp. HMSC077E09
TATGCTTATCCACACTAAATATCTACTGTCCCGTGATTTTTCCCATTTTTCACTCGTCGCTTGCAAGCGAAACATTGTTTTTGGTAATTTTCGATGAAAAACCATGAGCGACGGGCTATTTTCTGCGTTTTTCGCTCATCGCTTGCAAGCGAAACATTGTTTTTGGTAATTTTCGATGAAAAACCATGAGCGACGGGCTATTTTCTGCGTTTTTCGCTCATCGCTTGCAAGCGAAACGTTGTTTTTGGCATTTTTCGATGAAAAATTACGAGCGACGAATGATTTTCAGCATTTTTAGTCTTTCCTCTGCGGGGGAAAGTTAGTTCTCGTTGTTATTTCGTTTTCCCCCGTGGGGGAAATCCGTCTTTCGCTGATTTTTGATTTTCCTCCGCGAGGGAAATCCGATTTTCGCTGTTTTTTCGCTTTCATCCAAGGATGACGGGCGTTTTTTGCCTCTTTTTTGCTTTCATCCACGGATGAAGAATGATTTTCGCCGTTTTTTCATTTTCATCCACGGATGAAGAGTGTTTTTCGGCTTTTTCTTGATTTCATCCATGGATGACGGGTAATTTTTCGCGAAAACCGATGAATTACCCCATATCTGAGCCGTTTTTCTTGTTTTTCGTTCATCCGAGGGGTCGGACGGGCAGTTTTTCTTGTTTTTTATTTATCCGAGGTCTCGGACAGCTGTTTTTTTCGATTTTCTGCCAATCCGAGGTCTCGGGTGGCCCGAAAACAGTGCGTCTGACGCGAAGGAAAACGAAGAGTTTGCAGGAGATTGAAAACAATCGCCCTACGCTGCGAATGACGTGAAGCGTGGGGCGGAATGGTTTCCACAAAAGCGGTCGGGGCGTGTGTCAGCGGCTGTCGTCGGTGAGCCATTTTCCTGTGCTGCTGCCTGCTAACACGCGCATCTGCTGAATGGCCACCTGGTTGAGCCTTACGAGTCGGTCGTGCTGCGGAATGCCATCGTCGATGAGCACGGCATTGATATTTTCCATGTTCGACAGGCATATCAGTTCGTTGATAGTGGCATAATCGCGGATGTTGCCTTTCAGTGTGGGGTTTGCCTCGCGCCACTGCTTGGCGGTGATGCCGAACATGGCCACGTTGAGCACGTCGGCTTCCTCGGCATAGATGACGCTGGCCTGCGTGGGGGTCACCTTGTCGGGGATGAGATGCTGCTTGATGGCGTCGGTGTGGATGCGGTAGTTGATTTTCGACAACTCACGCTTTGCCGACCAGCCGGTCTGTTTCTGCTCTGCGGTTTTGAGCCGCTGGAATTCCTCTATGAGGTAGAGTTTGAATGGAACACTGATTGCTGTCCCGAATTCGAAAGCGATGTCGCGAAAAGCGTATGTCCCACCATATTTTCCTCGTTTCACCACAAGGCCGATGGCATTTGTCTTCTCAATCCACTCGCCTGCGCTCATCACAAAACTTGGCAGGCCGGCCTGTGATTTAAAGTGGTCGAATTCGACCACTTTAAAATTTGGATTGTGTATCATTTCCCACGTTCCGAGAAATTCAATGGTATAACGGTTGCGAATCCAGTTCTTAATGATGTCCGCAGCCCGGCTTTCACTTTCCTTGGCATTTGCCATGTCTGTGAGCGAGATATAATCTCTGCCGTCATATTTGGTAATGGTTATCTGCGTGTTTTGAACGGTAATTTTTGCCATGATGAATGAATTTGGTTTTAAGAGCGAAAATTGTGCAAGCGAGCGCAAAGAAAGCGTGCTTTCAGTTTGCAGGTGTCGCCGATTTCCTGCAAATATACTATTTTCCAACGATAATTCCAAATCCTTGTAGTTGGTTTTCGTTTCTGTCGTGTGTGCCAGGATGTTAAAGAACGAGGGGGAAGACAAGCCTTGCTGTTTACCGATTATTTCTAAACAAAAGAACTATTTGCATCATAAAATAATCTGAAAGGGAAATCGCTGATGTCTCATTGTTTTTTGCTATCTTTGCATGACTGAATAGTTTAATTAACCAATATCGGGGAAAGAGAATACCTGCATGCGACATCTCATTTTATTGCTTTTTCTTTGTTTTGTCCGCTTCTCGGCATGGGCACAACCTGCTTATGTCATGAAGAGTAATGCGTCTTATCTGAACATGACGGGTGGACTTCCCAGTAATTTTGTTGATGATATCTATGCAGACAGCTATGGTTTCATGTGGATAGCCACGCATGGTGGCGGCCTTGTTCGCTATGATGGCTATGCCTATCGCTACTTTGGTGTGGGCAATGATGGCATGTCTTTGCGCAGTAACACCTGTCATAATATTGTGGAGGATGAGTTTCATCGGCTGTGGATAAGCTTTGATGAGTACACCGAAGTGCTTGATCTGAAGACCATGAAGACGGTGGTTCCTGATAGCAGGAATGATGTCTTGCGAGGCATTCTCAACCAACTCTCCGTGAAAGTTTACCGCGACAGCAAGGAGGCTTTGTGGATAGTGAACCGTTCGTTCATCTATCATGTCACGTTAGATCATGAGGGGAAAGCTGCCCGTATATTGCAGATTGGCTATCATGGCAATACTCCCGACATAGCTTTGGCCGATGTAGAGCGGAACGGTTCGGTGTGGGTAGCCATTGACGGAGGGCTGTATAAACTCGCCATAGAACACGGAAGGCTCGTTAAGCACGTGATAAATCCTGCGTTTTCTCACATGAAAGAAAACTTTATCACCTCTTTGAAAGTGGTTCGGAGAGATGTTTGGATTGGCAGCTCGCAGGGGCTTCTGCGCTACAATCTTACTCAAAAGACATTGAGGAAATATCATCATAGCATGGCTGTTGGCTCTCTTTCGCACGACTATGTGTCGTCACTTGCCGTGTCAGCCGAGGGGCAGTTGCTTGTCGGAACGTTAGGGGGCGTGGACTTCTATCAGCCTACTACCGATGATTTCCTACATTGGAATGCAGGCAGCAAGACTAATCCTTTGAGCAGTAATTTCGTGAATTGTCTTTTCGTATATCATGGGTTCACATGGGTGGGAACGGAAACGGGAGGCATTACCAAATTAAATCCGCGTCCTTTGCAATTGGAAAACTTCTCCCATACCGATGCCGTTACCAGTCTTTCTCCGAATGCAGTGAATGCAATGTATGCTGAAAGAGACGGTACATTGTGGGTAGGTACCGTGGAAGGAGGGCTGAACCGCAAGGCAAAGGGCAGTAATGTTTTCACTCATTTCACGACAACCAACTCGGCATTGACACATAATGCCGTGTCAACTTTGGCTGCTGATGGGGATAAACGCTTGTGGATTGGTACGTGGGGAGGCGGACTTCACTTGATAGATATGCGCTCGCATGCCACTATTCAGAAGCTTTCCCTACCCGAAAACTATGCCCGATTAACGCAATTTGTGGGTGCCTTGTGCTATGATCAGCGCAATCAACTGATGTGGATTGGCAGCAACGACGGCATCTATGCCTATGATCTTCGGCGCAAAGAGATATTCGAACCCTTCAAAGGTTGTGGAAACATCCGCGGAACTATCGGCAGTATCATTGACAATACAGGTTGTCTTTGGATGGGCTGTGTGTCGGGTGTCGTGAAAATTGATTTGAAATCCAACCGAAAGTCCCCGCATCTTTTCTCCTATACTCATTTTTCAACGAAGTTGGATAACCCGAAAAGCGGTATTATCGACAAGCTTTGTGCTTTCTGTCAGAGCCACGATGGGACATTATGGTTAGGCAGTAACGGTTATGGTCTGTATAAAAGAATGACGGATAGAAACGGGAAGACCGTCTTCAAAGCCTATACCCAGCGAGACGGTTTGGCAAATAATGCGGTGAAAGGGATTGTGGAAGACCGTAACGGAATGCTGTGGATAACCACAGATAATGGGCTTTCTCAGTTCAATCCTCACACGGAAGCATTTACTAATTACACGGTCAGCGACGGTCTGCTTTCATCACAGTTTTATTGGAATTCGGCTGTCAGTGGGGCTGACGGAACTTTATATTTGGGAAGTGATAAAGGCGTAACGGTGCTTCATGGCGATAATTCTGCTTCGCTTTATCACGGCAGACTCCGTTTCACACGCCTTATAGTGAACAATGAAGATGCTGTTGTGGGAACGTCTGTTCTTGATAACGACATTTCACAGGCCAAGAGAATACGCGTCAGTGAAGCTGATAAATCCATTATGTTTGAGTTTTCCTCGCTCAGTTACAGCAATGAAACGCAAGGCGTTTACAGTTGTCGAATGAAAGGATTTGAGGATGATTGGATACAGTTGAAGCCCGGAGAGCACAGTATGCGCTATACCCATCTTCCCCCAGGCGACTATGAATTCCAGGTAAAGTATGTCTCTGCATTGAGTAAGGGGAATGATATGATGGCTTCAGTAGCCGTCAGTGTGGCCCCATATTTCTGGAAAAGCTGGTGGTTTGAACTGTTGTTGCTCGTCATAGTGGGCTTTATGGTGCGGTATTTCTATAAGCGTCGTGTGAGAGAACTGCGCAGAAAAGAGGCCGAACGACTGATGCAACCCATTGAAGATGCCTTGCGTGAGAGCGAAGAACCCTCGGAGTTGCAGCATCGTATAGAGGAAATTCTCCATGTACAGCAAAAGGTAAGGCAGAGCAAACAGCGCAGTTTCCTGACTGATCAGACTGAAATGGACGATAAGGAAAAGCCTTTCATGGATCAGGTAATGGCTGTTGTGGAGCAGAAATACATGAATTCAGAATTTGGAGTGGCAGAGTTGGCGGAGGCCTTAGGCATGAATCGCAGTATGCTGAGCCGCAGGTTGAATGTGGAAACAGGTTTTTCTACGAGTCAATTCCTACGCAACTATCGTTTAGATGTGGCGAAAAAGATACTCGTCAACAATCCACACGACCGCAACATCACCGAGATTGCCTACAAAGTAGGTTTCAATGATCCCAAATATTTCACGAGATGCTACAGCAAGAGATTTGGAGAAGCTCCTAAAAGAAGCCTCTCCAATGATGCTTCCTCAAAGGGAAAAGAAAATGAACCGGCTTGCGAACAGCAGCAATCAGCGCATTGACAGCCGCTGTTTCATGATGTGCTGTTTGAAATCAGGCAGCTTGTTTAAAGTGAACTTTGTAAACATTTGAACCTTGTTTTTAACTTTTCAGCGCATGGGCAAATAGAAAAGATAAAGCAGGAAAATAGACTTTGCTTCACCATATTTCAGACCTTGGCCTGCAATTTGAGCTGTGAGGCGTTGCGATTTGACGCAAAACAGCGTGCTGTTTGGGTCAGAATACCGCATGATATGATGCAGATGACACGCTGTTTTGACGCAGATTGCAATGCCCCTGTAAGTCAGCGGCGCTGGCAGTCCTTTTATGTCTGTCTTTCATATTATATAATAAGGTGTAATATTTTCCGTGTAGATGGTTTGTAAGATTTAGTGAAATAAATTGAAGTTATTTTGAATATTTCTTTAAAAAGATTTGGTGGTGAATGTTTTTTATGTTACCTTTGC
>NZ_KV817579.1:33621-33922 GCF_001814685.1 Prevotella sp. HMSC077E09
TCTGACGCAGATGACACGATAACTTGATGCAGATGACACGCTGTTTTGACGCAGGTTGCAATGCCTCTGTAAGTCAGCGGAGCTGGCTGTCCTTTTATGTCTGTCTTTTATATTATATAATAAGGTGTAACATTTCCAGTGTAGATGGTTTGTAAGACAAAGTGAAATAAATTGAAGTTATTTCAAACATTTCTTTAAAAACATTTGGTGGTGAATGTTTTTTATGTTACCTTTGCACTCGCTTTTGAGAACTACGGTTCTCTCAGGCTTAGAAGAAGCGTTCTTTGAAAGGATTTACATA
>NZ_KV817580.1:0-435 GCF_001814685.1 Prevotella sp. HMSC077E09
GGTCGGCAGTTCAAGTCTGCCTGGGACTACTTCTCTGGAATGTGTGATGTTGAATGTGTAATGAGAAATTCAACATTCTCCACTCCTCATTCCTCATTCTTCTTGGGGGATTAGCTCAGCTGGCTAGAGCACCTGCTTTGCAAGCAGGGGGTCAACGGTTCGAATCCGTTATTCTCCACAGATGGACATCACCGTGCATGCTGAAGCGTGCATTCTGAAGGTCCATACGATCTTTGACATATTGACACAAGCAAAAACTGTAAAGTAAACTAAGTTCAGTCTTGGAAATCAAGTCGCAAGATGAGATTTCACTTGACAGCTGAAAGTATGAGCTTCAGAAGGTGAAGCCGGAGGAAGGCGGAGCAATGTATGTTGCTTCTTGTATCCCCGCTTTATCCTTCATAAGAAGAAAGTAAGAAAGGGCGTATGGCGGAT
>NZ_KV817581.1:0-47004 GCF_001814685.1 Prevotella sp. HMSC077E09
AGAACCTTCAAGGGCTTAGTTGCGGATTTGAGGATAACTGCAATGAGGAGAGGTTGTCAATGGAGCTTTCAATGCAGTCACATTCCCCCTTTAGATATCTCCTTTAGGCTATCTATATTTATGATTTACGAAGCCTAAACCCACTTTTTATTGCTCCATTATTTGGCACTCTCAGCAGAAAATTATAAATTTGTTGCATCTTATCAAACAATACTAACTAACCGTCATTATCTAAATTTATGAGGATTGAAGCTTATTCTCAGTTTATAAAGTCTGCAATTGCAACATTTTGCCTGCTGTTTGTGCCTTCTCTACAATCTTCTTTCCATGCACAGGAGAATAATATTGTCGTCATCAAACCAACGGATACTCCCGCTGACATTGTCAGAAAAGCAGCCCACGTGGTACCTTCTGCGCGACAATTCAACTGGCAACGTCAGGAACTCACAGCATTCTTACACTTTGGCATAAACACTTACACCGGCAAAGAATGGGGTGACGGAACGGAATCCGAGGCAATCTTCAATCCCACAGCACTTGATGCAGACCAATGGATAAGCGAATTGAAAGCTGCCGGCTTTAAATGTGCCATTCTTACTTGCAAACATCATGACGGTTTCTGCTTGTGGCCATCGGCCTATACAGAGCACAGCGTGAAACATTCTCCATGGAAGAACGGCATGGGGGATGTAGTTCGCGAGGTGAGTGACGCATGCCAAAAGTATGGTATGGCCTTTGGCGTTTATCTGTCTCCATGGGACCGCAACTCCAAGCTCTATGGAACAGAAGCATATAATGATTATTTCGTAAACCAACTTACAGAACTTCTCACGCAGTATGGCAAGGTAAGCGAAGTATGGTTTGACGGGGCCTGTGGCGAAGGAGCTAACGGAAAGAAGCAAGAATATGATTTCGTTCGTTGGTATGAGCTTATCCGTAAACTTCAACCCGAAGCTGTAATTGCTGTCATGGGGCCTGATGTCCGCTGGGTTGGAACAGAGACAGGACGTGGCCGTGCTACAGAATGGAGCGTTGTTCCTAAAGATAATCTCGACCAGGAAGCTATTGCACAGAACTCACAAAAAGAGGTATTGACACAGCCCGTTGGCGACATGATGGGGCAAGACCTCGGTAGCAGAAAGATTATAGAAAAGGCAAAATCACTCATTTGGTATCCTGCAGAGATTGATGTTTCTATCCGCCCGGGGTGGTTTTATCATGAAAGCCAAGACCACCAGGTTAAAACGCCAAAAGAATTAATGGACATCTATTTCACGTCCGTGGGCATGAATGGTGTTCTTTTGCTAAATCTACCGCCAAACAAAGAAGGTAAATTAGCCGAAGCTGATATCCAAAGCCTGCGCGGTTTCCGTCAGTTGTATGATGCCACATTTACAGACAACCTGCTTTCCAATGCCAAAATCACATGCAAAGTGTCTGAGGGAAAGCCCCGTAATATCATAGACAACAATTATGACACCTCCGTTTTACCAAATATGAAAACAGGAGAAGCGGTCTTCCTCTTTAAGTTAAAGCAGCCAGTAACATTCAATGTACTTTCTGTTCAGGAAGACATTCGTAAGGGGCAACGCGTAGAAGCATTCACACTTGAAGTGAAAGACGCACATGGAAAGTGGCAGAAAGCAACCGAAGGGACTACCATCGGGCACAAACGCCTATTGAAATTTCCGCTTCAGACAGCAAAGGAAGTGAGGCTTACTGTCCAGCAAGTGCGCGCTGTTCCGGCGATTGCAGAGATTGGTTTGTACCACCTTAAGGAATAGAAATTTACACCTTATTATATATAAGGAGTTTCTTTGATACACGACAGTAGAGTACTCACACTGCAAATAAGCAACAAATTCATTGAAAACACTTGCATATTCCAATATTTTTTACGAATATTGCAAACAATATTCACGCTATCTGTTGTGGTTCTCTGCGCTTAACCGTTAGCTCACAATTAAAAACCTCACTATGAAGAAAACGCTGTTCACCCTATTGCTTGTAGCTGTTTCGCTCACCGTTCAAGCACAACATTTCATCAAAGATGCCTCTTTCAGACAGAAAGTAGAGTCTGCCTGGAAAGCAAAAATAAATCTTATCGGTGCAAAATATTGGGAGATTAAAAACTTGCAGACTACCCCAGAAGAAGAGGAAGCACTCAAGTTCCTCTATGCCTACATGCCCATCGCCGACGCAACCGATTATCCCAAAGCCTATCATTTAGGCAATGTGCGCACAGCTTTACGCACACGCAGAGAGATGCCGTGGGGCAAACAAGTTCCAGAATTGCTCTTTCGCCATTTCGTTCTGCCCATGCGCGTGAACAACGAACCGTTAGACAGTTCGCGAGCTATCTTCTTCCGTGAGCTGAAAGAGCGTGTAAAAGGACTCTCCATGACGGATGCAATATTGGAAGTTAACCATTGGTGCCACGAAAGAGTGACCTATGAGCCTTCCGATGCCCGCACCTCTTCTCCCCTGCAGTCTATCCAAACAGGACGCGGACGATGCGGCGAAGAGAGCACGTTTACAGTGAGTACGCTGCGGGCTATCGGTATTCCTGCCCGACAAGTATATACGCCCCGCTGGGCACACACAGATGACAATCATGCCTGGGTTGAAGCCTGGGCAGACGGCAAATGGTACTTTTTAGGTGCATGCGAGCCAGAACCTGTTTTGAATTTAGCATGGTTCAATGCGCCTGCCTCACGCGCCATGCTCATGCACACACGTGCTTTCGGCGACTACGAAGGCCCCGAAGAAGTGATGTTGCGCACAAACAACTTCACTGAAATCAATCTGATAGACAACTATGGAAGTACAGGAAAAATAGATTTCAGTATTATCGACCTACAAGGGAAGCCCGTTGCGGACGCAAGGGTAGACTTCAAAATCTATAATTATGCCGAATTCTACACGGCTGCCTCCAAGTACACTGACAGTAACGGACAGACATTCCTCTCCGCAGGAAAGGGAGATATGCTCGCCTGGGCATCCAAAAATGGGCATTTCGGATATGCAAAGGCTTCTTTCGGGAAGGATAAGCACGTCACAATCAAGCTTTCCTATGACGAAAAGAACTTTGGAAAAGAAGAGGATTTAGACATTGTTCCTCCGGTAGAACATGTGATTTTGCCAGATGTCACTGATGCACAAAGAGCACACAACAGTGCCCGACTCGCAGAAGAAGACGCTATGCGAAATGCTTACATTGCCACTTTCCCGACACAGGAGAGCATGAAAGACTATGCCATTCCTGCTGCCATACCTTATATTATAAAAGCACGTGGCAACTGGAAAACCATTAAGGCGTTTGTTGAAAAGCATGCTTCAGACAGAGTGCGGGCACTTGAACTACTAAGCACATTAAGCGACAAAGACCTTCGCGACATGCCCATGGAAATCTTGGAAGACAACATGAGCGCACCAAGCGATCAGCTTTCACCACGCGTGGAAAATGAAATGATACTCAAACCCTTCAAGCATTTCTTTGCAAAGACATTCAGCAAGGAAGCCCAAACCTTTAGAAATAATCCTGCACTACTGGTCAACTGGATACAGAAAAACATCAAGATGAATCCCGACAAACATGCCATGAGAATTCCCCAGACACCTATCAGCGTATGGGAATGCAGAGTTGCAGACGAAAGAAGCAGGGACATCTTCTTTGTAGATGTAGCCCGAAGCATAGGCATTGATGCTCGGAAAGATGCTGTTACGGGTAAGATACAATATAAGAAAGGTGGCAACTGGATGGATGTGGACTTTGATACAACAGTTCAACAAGTGGCTAAAACCGGCACACTCATCCTCAACTACACACCCACCGAATACTTAGACGACCCAAAATATTACACACATTTCACGATAAGTAAGATTATCAATGGGCGCACATGGCTTATGAACTTCGACGAAGGACAGTTAGATATGGGGGGAGGAACAACCTGGTCGAATGTTTTCAAAAAGGGAACAACATTAGATGAAGGCACTTACCTGCTGGTGTCCGGTCAGCGAATGGCCGATGGAAGCGTGATGGTTCACAAGCGTTTCTTCACGATTGAACCAGGAAAAACCACTGCAATAAATCTTATAATCCGTCAGGAGACAGAGGGCATAAAGGTCATTGGCAGCTTCAACAGCGAAGACTTGTTTGAAAAGGATGGGCAAGAAGTCTCTGTCTTAAGCCAGACCGGTAGAGGCTATTATGTCTTGGGAATTCTCGGTATAGGCCAGGAACCAACCAACCACGCCCTGCATGACATCGCAAAACTGAAAGAGAAACTCGACAAATGGGGGCGACCGATGGTGCTGCTCTTTACGAGTGAGGCTGAGAAAAAGAAGTTTGAAGCCCAGAAGAGCGAGTTTGGCAGCCTGCCTGAAAAGACAATCTTCGGCATAGACAGGAATGGAATAATCCAGAAAGAGATTGCAAGAGAGATGAAACTTCGCAATGCCAACCAGTTGCCGATATTCATTATTGCCGACACTTTCAATCGTGTTGTGTTCATTTCTCAAGGTTATACCATTGGATTGGGCGAGCAATTGGTGAAAACGGGCAATAAATTGTAAGACCATGAGCAATATGAAAGAGCGGAAAAAGTTTGAATTTGAAGTCTGTGCCAACAGTGTTGAAAGTTGCATAGCAGCCCAGCGAGCAGGCGCCGACCGCGTAGAACTCTGCATGGGAATACCCGAAGGGGGCACAACGCCCTCTTACGGAGAACTGCAAATGGCAAGAAACTTGTTGAAAGAAACACGCCTGCATGTCATCATACGCAATCGCGGAGGTGACTTTCTCTATGCTCCGCAAGAGTTGGAACGCATGGCAATGGATATCGGTCTGTGCAAACGCGTGGGTGTTGACGGTGTTGTTTTCGGTTGCCTGACGCCAGAAGGAGACATTGACAAAGCTGCCAACACCTTTCTTTTAGAGCATGCAAAAGGAATGAGCGTCACCTTTCATCGTGCCTTTGACCGCTGCCGAGAGCCCAAGGAAGCCTTAAAAGAAATCATAGCATTGGAATTTGACAGAGTGTTGACCTCCGGACAGCAACCTACGGCAGAGCAAGGTATTCCCCTACTCCGGCAACTTCATGTCTTAGCAGACAACAGAATTATCCTCATGGCAGGCTGCGGAGTGAATGAAAGCAACATAGCACGTATTCATAAAGAAACAGGAGTGCATGCCTTTCATTTCTCTGCACGCGAACCCAAGCACAGTCTTATGACCTATGCCAACCCTGCAGTTTTCATGGGAAAACCAGGAACCGACGAAGACACTATTCTGACAACAACAGAAAGAAGAGTAAGAAATACGATAGATGCCCTGCTGAATGGATAGGAGAAACTTATCTCTTTTCTTCCCGTTAGCTTCAAGAATTTCCCTTCATGAGTATTGCTCAACGGACTATGATGCGTGGAAACGGATTATATGTTAATTTATTTCAAGGATATTTACAATTGTCCTCGCCTGTTTTGGAAATTTGAATAAAAGTCTACCTCCATTCCAAATAACGCCCGATTTTTGGCATTTTGTAACACAATGGTTATCAACATGTTGTAAAAAATATATCGAATTACAACAACAAATATTATAAAAAAGCTTTGTAATTTGCATCAGATTAGGTTGTAACTCGCACTCAATTATCGTCTGTTTTGACTCAAATAGCAGCATCATCTGACTTGAATTACCATCTACTATGAATGGAATTGTAAGCAAAAAGCATTAAAGTCGACAGATTATCTCTATTTTCCGGCTGCTTTTTCCCTGGTTTGTGACACTCTGAAATGTTAAAAATTATAGATTATATTTACAAAAAAGAGACACTCAAAAAGTCTGATTTAGCTTGTTCTGTTTTGTAGTTTCACTTTTTTTTCATACTTTTGCACCCTCTCTATAAACAAATAAGATGAATAAGTTATTTTTATCCCTTTGCTTGCTGATGATTAGCTTGGCGAGCAAAGCTCAGGAGCAGCTACCAAAAGTGATACTTAAAGATTTTGAAGGGAAACTTGTACAAACAGACACTATCTCAAATAATGGGAAACCGCTCATTATTGCTTTCTTTGCAACCTGGTGTAAACCGTGCAACCGCGAGCTCAAAGCCATTGATGAACTTTACGATGATTGGCGGCAAGAAACAGGTGTGCGAATTGTAGCAGTCTCCATTGATCAGGCACAGAACATCAACAAGGTAAAACCTTTGGTTGACCAGAACGGCTGGCGTTATGATGTATTGCTCGACCCCAACAGCGATTTGCGACGTGCATTGGGCATTCAAATGATACCTTATACGGTATTGCTTGATGGACAAGGTAATATTGTCTATAAACACAATGGCTATACCGACGGTGCAGAAGTTGAGCTTTACGAAAAGATAAAAGAAGTTGCAGGCAGATAGTGTTATGAAAAGATGGACAATGATAGGATTGCTCATTGGCATAACAAACATGCCGCTTTGTGCACAAGAGCAGCCGAATAAATTGCGCATTTCCGGGAGTATTCAAAGCGATATGCTTCTGCCTGAAAAGGATAGTACTACGGGAGCTAATACGCTTAACGGCCGTTTTCTGACGAATACTTATATTGATTTGAAAGCCACAAGCCGTTACATAGAGGCTGGAGCAAGGTTAGAGTATTTGCAGCATCCGCTTCCCGGATTTGAAACTGATTTCAAAGGTTGGGGCGTCCCCTATGCTTATTTGAAAGGAAATTACAAGAATGCAGAACTGACTTTAGGTAGTTTCTATGAGCAGTTTGGGGCGGGTTTCATCCTCCGTTCTTATGAAGAACGAAGTCTCGGCATTGATAATTCACTGCAGGGTTTACGATTCTTCTATCGCCCTTGGGCTGGTGTTGCAGTGAAAGTAATCACAGGACGTCAGCGTAGATATTGGAAACACAATGACAGTTGGCTGACAGGAGGCGACATTGAGTGGAATATTGATGAATTGTATAAAGGTTTAAGACAACACAACACCTATGCTACATTAGGTTTCTCTTACGTTAATAAATATGAGAAAGACGAAGTCATTATGACTGATCCTACCCACCGTCTACGCCTTCCACGCTATGTTAATGCCTTCGATGTACGATTGCGCGTACAGCATCGTGCGTTTAATGTACTGGCGGAAATGGCAATGAAAACTCAAGATCCCTCTCATGACAACGGTTACATCTACCGTAACGGCTACGTGACAATGCTTTCGGGATCATACTCCAAACGCGGAATGAGTCTGCTTCTGCAAGCAAAACGCAGCACGAACATGGCTTTTCGAAGTAGTAGAGGAGTGGAAGGGACGTCGTCTTTTGTCAACCATATGCCGGCTTTCACGATAGAACATACCTACGCTCTGGCTGCACTTTATCCCTATGCCACACGTCCCGAAGGGGAATGGGCTTATCAGGCTGCTGCTGCCTATACCTTTCCTAAAGGCTCAACGATGGGTGGAAGATATGGCACAATGGTAAAAGTAAATTTCTCACACGTTCATTCTGTGCGTAAGAATGGCGCAGGGGGCAGTGGCACTGACGGCTATGGCAGTCCGTTTTGGGCATGGGGAACGTCGACTTACTACCAGGATATTGATGTGCAATTAGAGAAACGTCTCGGCAAAACTACGAAAGTCAACTTCATGTATATGAACCAACTTTACAACCAAACCCTGCTTGAAGGACATGGAGGAATACTCCACTCGCATATCTTTGTAGCTGATGTGAAGCAGAAACTGGCACCCAAAACAACATTGCGTGTAGAGGGGCAGTATCTCTTCTCGAAAGAAGGCGACAGAGATTGGGCATTTGGTTTGGCTGAGTTGTCGCTTGCTCCACATTGGATGTTCACTCTAAGCGACCTCTACAATCTCGGCAGCACCCATGTCCATTATTACCAAGGCTTTGTGACATATAGCGGTGGAGCACACAGATTGCAATTGGGCTATGGTCGCACTCGTGCAGGCTATAACTGTTCGGGCGGTGTATGTCGCTATATCCCTGCGACCAAAGGACTTACACTTTCCTATAACTATAACTTCTGATAAAAATGAAAAGTTTATATATTCTTCTTTTGGTAGGCGTTGTACTTCTGACGGGGTGTGACCCAGTTGCATCTGACAACCGCCTTATTGAAGTGCCGGCAGCCACGCTTCAACGCAACGTGCTGATTGAAGACTTCACAGGGCAGCGCTGCATTTTCTGTCCAGCTGCAACCGAGGCTATCACGCAATTGCAAGCTCGCTACAGTGCCGACAAACTGATTGCCGTTGCCGTTCATGCTGGTCCGCTTGCCCTCAAAGCTGCGCCGGGCTTTGTAGGACTGCGCACAGATGTGGGAGATGCTTATTATAAAAAGTGGGAAGTTCCCAACGTGCCAAAAGCAATTATCAATCGTCGAGGCGGTGTGCTTTCCAAAGAAGCTTGGTCGGGACAAATCTATAATGAGTTTGCTCGGACAACAACAGTAGGTATAGAACTTAAATGTCAATATCACCCAGACACTCGCCGTGTGGAGATAACAACAGACTTGAATACTTTGACTGATAATATTCAGGGACGACTGCAACTTTGGTTGGTAGAGGATGGTATCGTTGCTCCACAGCTTTTTCCTGGTAATAAGGTAGACAACAACTATACACATAACCACATATTGCGGGCTGCGATCAATGGAGATTGGGGCACAGAGCTGATACTCTCTCCCAAACATGCGCACCAGGAAAGAACTATTTATACGCTCCCCAATGGCATTGTCGCAGAGAAAGCGTGGGTGGTAGCATTCTTCTATAACGACAATGGCGTACTGCAAGTTGTTCGACAGAAGATAGCTCTCTCATAAATGAAACATAAATTCTAAAATACAAATATTAAATACTTAACATGAAATTACGATTACTTGTTTTCTTTGGTCTATTGACCAGTTTTTTTATTAATACACAGGCACAGGCAATTTCTAATGAAGTTGTGTTCGTTGATGCTAATGGCAATGTCCTTGCTCCCAATGCAACGCTTAATCTGAATAAGATTGAGGAGTCCTCTCTCCTGCCTGGATGGAAACAAATAACTGAAAAGTTATTTATCAGCAACACCTCAGCTAAGACCGTAAAGGTAAAACTCTCCTGCACTATCACTGCCCTCGAAGAGGGTCAACTGCAAGTCTGTGCACTTGAGAATTGTACCATAGAAGAAACCGTCAAGACCTATGACGTGAGCACAAAGGAATTGCCTGCCACCGCCCAGAAAGAAGAAATTCATGCAGACTACTCTTTTCCCGACAAAGGAAAATGTATAGCCACATTGCAACTCTTTATTGAAGAAAAAGGAGAAAACGGTACGACAACAGAGAAGGCCGGCCCTAAAGTTACACTCAACTTTGAGCCAAAGAGCACAGGAATAATATCTTCCTCATTACAAGACAACTATACTTACGATGTTTTCAACACCAAGGGCATATTACTGTATAAACAGTTAACCTCTCTGTCCAAGCTCCCCAAAGGTGCCTATATCGTAAATCGCAAAGGTGTGAAAGGTTCTGTTTCCACTCAAAAATACATTGTTCCCTAAGTATTCTCCTCAAACAACACATTATACAACATGATAAAAAGAATTTATATCCTGCTTCTTGCACTCATTGCAATCATCGGTTATCCGGGTGATATCAGTGCCAATGATTATACCCTGATTCCCTCTACGGGCCGAAAAGTATATGTGCCGCTCACTGCGGAAAGTGCAAAAGGACAGCTGCTGATTACCAATTATGGCAATACTCCCATTCAAAATTTTGATTATACGCTATCTTTCCTTGGAAATATCCTACAAGAGAAAAAGTTTGTGCTGACTGAACCATTGAAGCGTATGGAGGGAGCAACAATAGAAGTGGATGTGCCTCCACACAACCAAATTTCGGAAACAGAATTATTGCTTACAATAACAAAAGTCAATGGTGAAGCCAATAGAGCTTCTGTCAACTATGCCACGCTTCCAAGAATTACAGTTACGAAAGTGCCACGCCGAAAAGTTGTTGTTGAGGAGTACACGGGGATGTGGTGTGGATACTGTCCACGTGGTATAGCGCTCATGGAGAATTTGGCGCATAACTATCCTAACGATTTCATCGGCATTGCCATTCATACGGGTGGCAGTGCTGACCCCTTGACTTGTAATGACTATGCCTGGAAAGCTTCAGATCACAGAAGCCGCCCTACACTCGACATGAACAGGAACCTTTTGTTGGGTTATGCCAAGGCTATAACCGAGTTTGAAGAAGAAAGAGCTAAAGGTGCGGATATGGATGTTGAAGTCTCTGCCACGTGGGATGCAGAGAAAGAAAACATCACGGTAACTCCACGCGTCACATTCTGCATAAATAAGAATGAAGCCCCATATGGTTTTGCCTATATACTGACGGAAGACGGAATGAAAAGCCCAAACTGGATACAATACAATAATTATTCGGGAAGAACAGCTGAACGTGGAGTATCAAAAGAGCTTGACTATTTTATCGATGCTCCTTACGATATAAGAAATCTTGAGAATAATTTTGTCGCCATTGCAGCCGAAGGAGTCAAAACCCCTTTGACCGGCTACATCAAAACTCCGATAGAGGCAGACAAGACACAAAGTCATGAATATGTATTTCGCAATATTTCTCATAAGCGCGTGATACAAGACAAGTCGAAACTGAATGTTTGTGTGTTGCTGATTAATATGAAGACCGGGCAAATCGAGAATGCAGCCAAATGTAGTATTTCTGATGCCAATACTACTGACATTTCCTCTTTGCCACAAAAAGAGAATACTTCTGTAGAAACTGAACGCTATACCATTGACGGTCGTCGCATCATGGCTCCACAAAAAGGAATTAATCTTGTGAAATATAGTGATGGGCGCGTGCGTAAAGAGATTGTAACACGCTGATAAGAATATTGGGTGACTATATACGACATTATATTAATATATACGAAACACCGCTTAACTCAACAGTTGAAGCGGTGTTTTTGTAATATGCAAGGCAATCATATTCAATCAACACCCTGCGTTTTCAGTCTTCAGCCAGCACTTTGCGCTTGGAAATATCACATTTGGCCTTCTCGGGGTATCCCGAGAACCCGTTTTTCAAATTTTCCGAGCTTCGGCCCCCCCCGAAGCCCTACTTTTCCCGTTTTTCGCTCGTCGCTTGCAAGCGAAACGCTGTTTTTAGCGTTTTCTGCATTTCGCTCACGAGCAACGGGCCATTTTCAGCGTTTTTCGCTCGTCGCTTGCAAGCGAAACGCTGTTTTTCGCATTTTCTGCATTTCGCTCACGAGCGACGGGCCGTTTTCAGCGTTTTTCGCTCGTCGCTCATGAGCGATGAATGATTTTCAGCATTTTCAGTCTTTCCCCTGCGGGGGAAAGTCAGTTCTCGCTGTTATTTCGTTTTCCCTCGCAGGGGAAAACCGTTTTTTGAAGTTTTCCTGTTTTCCCCTATGAGGGAAAGCTCATTTTCGCTGAATTTTGATTTTCCCCCATGAGGGAAAGCTAATTTTTCTTGTTTTTTATTCATCCGAGACCTCGGACGACTGTCTTTTCCGATTTTCTGCTAATCCGAGGCCTCGGACAGCCAAGAAGCAATGCTTTTGAAACTTGGCACGCGACGGAAAACAAGAAAGCTGTTGAGTTCTGCCTGACTTTTAATCCTGTCGAATTCGGCACAATTAGAATTGGGATTATTCAACTGTTCCCAAATACCGAGAAACTCCACCGTATTACGGTTACAGAGCCGGTTGGAGAAAAAGCCCCCCCACCCTTGGCGCGTAGCATATCCGTAAGGCTGATATGGTCAACAGGAATTGCACTTCTCCTGAATATTCAGATAGATTAACCTGGGAATTTTATATTTCAAAGTTAACAACGCCAAGAGTCCATGGGGGGTATTAAAGAGTAAATTTATTCTAATTATATGTATTCTTTTGTTTATAGAAGTTAATTTTATATGTGGCATATAAGCCATTACAAATGGATATCGTATATTTGCAGCGCAAATCTAAACAAGGAACCAATAACAACGAAGCATGGGTTTTGAGATATCTCTTACGATGACTCGCGAGAGGACTCTAAATAAATTTAATGTTAACAAATACACAAATCTAATGAAAACAGGAAAGATTTTCCCAGTAAGTGTTTTCCTATCTTGCTGCTGTTTGGAAGTTTTTGCTGGTAATCATGTTGCATCTGCTGAGAATTCCGGCAGGAGCTTGATTACTGCAGGCACAAACGTAACAGCATCGAAGATTTTGGAAACACAGCAATCTAATGGCGATGTAAAAGTAACAGGTACGATTGTCGACAATACAGGTGAGCCTGTTATTGGTGCAACTGTACGTGTAAAAAACAGTAAGAGTGGGACTAATGGTGTAATCACGGACATCGATGGTAAGTTTACTTTGACAACAACAAAGGGAGCTGTTCTTCTGGTTAGCTATATCGGAATGAATGCGCAGGAGGTCAAAGTTACAGGCAATGGCGAACTCAAAATTACATTGCAACCTGAGGCGCATACGATTGACCAGGTGGTTGTGACGGCCTTAGGTATTAAGCGTTCAGAGAAAGCTTTGAGCTATAATGTCCAGAAAGTAAGTAGCGATCAGCTTACCAAGGTGAAGAACGTAAACTTCGTAAACAGCTTGAACGGTGCGGTTGCCGGTGTCAACATCAATGCTTCAACTACGGGTGTTGGTGGTCCTACGCGTGTCGTTATGCGTGGTACAAAGTCTATCACGGGTGGCAACAACGTGCTTTACGTAATTGACGGTGTGCCAATGCTCAACAAGAGCGGTGGCGACATTGGCGGTGGTAGATATTCGAGCCAGCCAAGTGGCGAAGGTATTGCCGACATCAACCCTGACGATATCGAGAGTATCAACGTCCTCACCGGCCCTTCTTCTGCTGCGCTTTATGGTTCAGCGGCAGCCAACGGTGTTATCATGATCAACACGAAGCGCGGTGCAGAAGGAAAGGTGAAGGTTGCTGTTTCAAGCAGTATGGAATTCTCTAATCCTTTCGTCTTGCCGAAGTTCCAGAACACTTACGGCAACAAGGCCGGTTCATTCTATAGCTGGGGTGACCGTTTGGCAACTCCGTCTTCGTATAATCCAAAGAATTTCTTCAAAACAGGTCACAACTACATCAACTCTGTAACCTTGACAACAGGAACGAAGACAAATCAGACTTATATTTCTGTTGCAACTACGAATGCTACCGGTATTCTGCCAAACAACAAATACAACCGCTATAACTTTACGGCACGCAATACCAGTGATTTCCTCAATGACAAGCTGCATCTTGATGTCAGTGGAAGCTACATCATCCAGAATACACAGAACATGTATCGTCCGGGAGAATACTATAACCCACTGACTTCGGTTTATCTCTTCCCCCGTGGTGAGGACTGGTCGGCAGTTGAATTATACAAGCGTTATGATCCTTCACGCAAGTTGGCCACCCAATATTGGCCTTATGGCGACCAGGGTATGCAGCTGCAGAACCCCTACTTCATTACCAATGACATGATGACGCCGACCAAGCGTAAGCGTTATATGTTTATGGGTAGCCTGAAATATGATATCCTTTCATGGTTGAATGTTACGGGCCGAGTTCGTGTAGACAACACCAGCACCGAGTCAGAGAACCGCTTCCATGCAAGCGGACAGGGCATCTTGTATGCCGGCACACATGGTAATGGTATCTATGGACATTCACAGGGTACCGACCAGCAGACCTATTTGGATGTGATGTTCAATCTTGACAAGAGCTTTGGTAAAGACTATCGCTTGACAGCCAACTTGGGTGCAAGCCTTGAGGACTATCGTTCAAGCAGCGTAGGTTTTGGTGGTCCTATTCTGAAAGTGCCAAACCTGTTCTCTTCTTCAGCACTCGACCCTATCAACGCACGCCCGAGCGACTCTGAATTCCGTAAGCGTAATACAGCGATCTTCGCCAGTGCAGAACTTTCTTGGAAAGACATGTTGTTCCTCTCAATGACTGGCCGTAACGACTGGAGCTCATTGCTGGTAAATGCCAAAGAGCCTTCATTCTTCTATCCTTCTGTAGGTTTGTCAGCCATTGTTACTAAGATGGCAAAACTTCCGGAGTTCATTTCTTTCATGAAAGTGAGAGGATCTTACACAGAAGTTGGTTCTCCAATTCCAGACCGATACCGTGGTGTGACACGTGGTACCACTACCTATCCTATTGAAAATGGTATTCCTTCTACACGTACTATTCTTCCATTCTATGACTTTAAAGCTGAACGGACAAAATCATATGAATTGGGATTGGACTTGAGAATGTTTGAAAATAAACTGAATTTCGACTTCACTTGGTATCACTCTAATACTTACAACCAGACTTTCTTGGCTGAACTCTCTGCAACATCACCTTACACAGGTATGTATATTCAAGCTGGTGACATTGCCAACTCTGGTGTTGAAATGTCTTTGGCTTACAATGACAACATTGGTGGAGTAGACATAGAATCGCGCCTCATCTATAGCCGTAACGTCAACAAGGTCAGAAAGTTGGTTCATAACTATAACACCGGTATCGACGGTAAGATTATCAACTTCACAGAGACTTCTGCCGGTGGCGGTTACATTCGCGAGGGTGACAGTATGGGTGATGTTTATGTTACCAAGGTGTTGAAACGTGATGCTACAGGTAAGATTGCTGTTGGTGAAGATGGCAGTTTGTCTTCAATGGATCTTCCTAACGGTCAGCGTCTCAAAATCGGAAATACCAACCCTGACTTCAATATGGGGTGGAGAAACAGTATTTCATGGAAAGGTTTGAACCTTTCATTCCTCATCAACGGTCGCTTTGGCGGTATCGTAACCTCGCCTACACAGGCCGTTCTCGATCAGTTCGGCGTTTCAAAGGCTACTGCGGATGCCCGCGATCGTGGTTATGTTGAACTTCCTGATGGTCAGCGCGTCAATCCTCAGAAGTATTATGAGGTGGTTGCCAACCAGCAATTAATGGGCTATTACTATTACAGTGCAACCAATGTACGCCTGCAGAATATCAGTCTCAGCTACACATTACCAAGGACATTGCTCGGACAGGGCTGGCCAGGTATCACTGTTGGCCTTATTGCCAATAACCTTTGGATGATTTACAACAAGGCTCCATTCGATCCTGAAA
Source organism: Prevotella sp. HMSC077E09 (assembly GCF_001814685.1). Lineage (NCBI taxonomy): Bacteria > Pseudomonadati > Bacteroidota > Bacteroidia > Bacteroidales > Prevotellaceae > Prevotella > Prevotella sp. HMSC077E09. Next base: position 15,176 of record NZ_KV817581.1, read on the forward strand.
TTGCATCATCAACAGGTACTTACGGACAAGGAAGTGACTATTTCAGTGCTCCAAGCTTGAGAAGCGTTGGCTTCAGTCTGAAACTCAATTTCTAAAAATCAGTTTTTATGAAACGGAAAATTAATTCAATCATATATGTGTCTGCACTTACTGCGGCACTCTTCACATCCTGTCAGGCAGATTTCGAGAATATCAACCGCGATCATCGTCAGCCTACAGAAGAACAATTGCAACAAGACAACCTTAATATTGGTGGCTTTGTCACTGCTTTCGAGCAGAATATATTCCCTGTCGGATCATCCGGTACGAATTATGTCAACGATTATCAAATTCCATATACACTTGGTGGTGCATGCTGGATAGGCTATATGGCACCTGCTCAAAACAAATGGATTGGACGAGGTTTCCCAAGCTTTGCACTGAAGCCTTGGAGCCAGTACACCTATAATGTTATGGCAGGTAGCGCTTTCCGTAATTGGTCAGACATAAAGAAACGTACGACCAATGATCCCGAAGGTTTTGCAATTGCACAGATTATCAAGGTTGCAGCTGTACATAAAGCAGCAGATACTTTCGGCCCTATTCCTTATTCGAAGGCGGGTATCGAAGGTTCCACCACAGCAGAGTATGACTCTCAAGAAGATGTTTATAAAGCCATGTTGAAGGAGTTGGACGAAGCTGTTCAAACACTAAAAACCGGTGGACATGACGTATTCCCCAAGTATGACATCATCTATGAGGGCAACTACACGAAGTGGTGCAAGTTTGCAAACTCATTGATGCTTCGTTTGGCTATGCGCATTGTTTATGCTAATCCAACCTTGGCACAGCAATATGCAGAGAAAGCAATCACTAATCCTTACGGCGTAATTGAGTCTACCAAGGATGCAGCACAGCTGTCAAAAGGAGCAGGTGTAACGCTCAAAAATCCTTTAACAATCATCAATGGCAGCTACAATGACGTACGTATGGGCGCAGAGATTTCTTCTTATCTCAAAGGCTATAATGACCCACGCATTGGCAGTTACTTTGTTAAGGCAAAGAGCAATGGCATTGAGGGCTACTATGGAGTCCGTACGAATATCCCCAGCATAACAGATTACCTGGATAAAGAGAAGGCATCTTCTCTCAACGTACAAGATGGAACTCCGGTCTACATTGTCAAGGCTTCCGAGGTTTATTTCCTCCGTGCAGAGGGTGCACTCCGCGGCTGGAACATGGGTGGAGGCACTGCTCAATCGTATTATGAAAAAGGAATTACTACATCTTTCGAGGAGAATGATTTGAGTTCATCACAAGCTACTGCATATGCAGCAAACAGCACTGCCACTCCTGCAAACTTTGTTGATGCACTTCATTCAGAGTTTAACGCAACAGCAACTTCTACCATTACGATTAAGTGGGAAAGCAGTGACAGCTTTGAGAAAAACCTCGAGCGTATCATCACTCAAAAATACTTAGCAATCTATCCTGATGGACAAGAGGCTTGGTCAGAGTATCGTCGTACGGGTTATCCTCGCATTTTCCCGGCAGTACTTACCTCTACAGATTGTGAAGTTGATGGTGATCTCCGTCCTACTCGTATTCCCTACTCAAACGATGAATACGTAAAGAACTTGGAAAACATCAAGAAAGCGGTAGACCTGCTTCATGGCCCAGACAATGGTGCAACACGCGTTTGGTGGGACAAAAAGAATAAATAACACTTAAAGAACATTCAAATGAAGAAATATTTTATTTTCAGTTTCATCGTTTTGCTCTTTACAACAGTAAGTTGCAGTGATTGGACTGAGACAGAAACCAAGAATATAGACAAGCTGCTGGCGGGTGCAGACTCTGCACAAGCAAAAGCATACAGGGCTTATTTGGAAAATTTACGTGCCTACAAGAAAACGGATCATCAGGTCACTTTCGGCTGGTTTGGTGGCTGGAACGGTGAAAGTCCGGCTTCACGTTGCCTTTACAATCTTCCCGACAGTACAGACTTCGTGTCACTTTGGGATGGTTTCTCAAACCTAACAGCTGCGCAGCAGGCTGACTTGAAACGTGCTAAAGAAATCAAAGGCATCCGTGCATTGGCTTGCGCTCTCCTTTTTGATATAGGTAAAGGTATCACTCCTGAACAGCCTAAATCTTCTAAAGATGCAGGAGAATCATGGGAAACCTATAACCATAAATATTGGGGTTGGGTTGACGGTGATGAGGATAAGATTAGCGCCGCAGTCGTTAAGTATGCTAATGCTATCTGTGACACTATCTACAAATATGACTTAGACGGCTTCGATCTTGATGCCGAGCCTAGCTATCCGCAACCATTCCATACCAACAAAGAAATGTGGAAGAAAGACCGAATGAACCTCTTCATCCGCACCATGGGTAAGCGTATCGGCCCGAAAGCCGAGACAGAAGAAGGGCGAAAGAAGCTGTTAGTTGTCGATGGTGAGCCTGATTGGTTCTCTGCAGAAATGGCTTTATACTTCAATTACTATATTCTTCAGGCCTATAACTGTAGTTCTTATAGTAACCTGGACTATCGACTGAACAATCTTGTGTCTCGATTCTCACCATTACAAACAGCAGAAGAAGTTGCAAAGAAACTCATTGTGACAGAAAACTTCGAAGCTCTTTCCGCTACTGGTGGCGTAACCTATACCACACGTGATGGCAAGAAAGTTCCATCATATATAGGTATGGCTATGTGGCAACCCAAGAAAGGCCGTAAGGGTGGTATCGGAAGCTATCACATGGAAAAGGACTATGCAGCAAGTCCTGTATACAAATACTTACGCCAAGGTATTCAGATTATGAACCCTGCTGTAAAATAATTAAATGATAAAAAACATGAGACATATAATTAAAATCTTTGGAATTGCCTCTTTAGCATGCCTCACATGGTCATGTGCCAATGTAGATTATGATGAAGTTGGAGATGAAAGCAAATTGCCAAACGCCGTCTACATTGATGGCGCAGACGTAACACCTTTGACAAAACTAACTGTTGATGATACAGGAGGTAAAGGTTCGTTCACCGCCCGCGCTGCTAACAAATTAAGTTCGGATGTAAACTTGAAGTTTGCTATAGATGAAGAAACATTGGCAAAATACAATAAAACCAATGGCACAAACTACAAGCTTTTACCTGCCAAATACTTTAACTTATCAGCTGAGAACCAAACAATTAATGCAAACACCGTTGCAAACGGAGCAATTGATGTCAAGGTAAAACCTCTCGGTGAAGATTTAGATGCATCCACGAAGTATGCTATTCCTGTGAAACTTGTTTCTGCAGAAGGCAGCAAAATCTTAACTTCCAGTGCAACTAAAATATTCGCTATTGACCGTGTGCTCTATACAACCTCCTTGCGTCAAGATGGCTTCTATCTCAAGACCGTATTCCCAACACCATATACAGGCCTGCAGGAATGGACAATGTCTTATGCTATTAAGCTTGACCGCAACAAGGCTAACCAGGCTGTTCTCTCGCCAGACTTCTACTCTCGCGTCACTGCAGATGGTGGCTTGCAGATGAAAGTTGGCGAAACAGATGACCCCAAGGCCTTTGCCAAGACAAAACTTCAGCCTAAGAAGTGGTATTATATTGCATGGGTTTATGACCATCAGCATGTGAAATGCTACATCAATGGTGTGCTTGACAACGAGTTTAATGTGCCAAAAGTTGAGACCTTCACGAAGCTGAATATGAGCTGGGGCGCATTCGAAGGCTATGTTCGTGAGATACGCCTTTACAACAAGGCGCTGACTGCATTCCAGGTATTGGACAATCTTTACATTGAAACTCCAGATAATCCGAACCTGCTCTTCTATGCTCCATTGAATAAGAAGACCGGAATTAAGGATGTTTCGAAGAACAATCATCCTATTAAAGTCTATCTTCCAGGCTCCGGCGACAAGAAGGAATACACTCAGCCTTTGACTTGGAAAGACGAGAAGTTCCCAGAATAACACCAATCTTTAATTACACAGAAATGAAAAGAAACTTATATATTATAGCATTGTTGACATTCGCAGCTACAGCCTTTACCGGCTGTAGCCACGACTACAACTACGATGGTGAGTATGATGTGCCCGGCTATTTCAGTGGTTCAGACCCACGCAACAACTTGGTTTATTTCTCAACCAATACCGTTGACTATACAAACAGCTTTGTCGGAGACTTGCTTTTCAGCGAGGCAGAACACACTTTTATGCTCCAGGCAACTATAAACCGCAATCTCACCAAAGCAACAAAAGTGCAGGTGGCTTATGCAAAAGATGCACCTCTGCTTGCTACTACTTACAAAGACTATCAAGTGGCAACAGATGCCGACTTCACCCTTACTAATGGTGGTGCATTCGAGATAGGCACAGAGACGACACAGATGCAGATTCCTGTAACCGTGAAGAACATGGGTAAGTTCACTAAACCAACTGTAATTCCTGTTCGTATAACTCCATCAGATGAAGCACTGAAGAGTCCCAAGTCTTCCCGTGACTATGCCTATATCGTGATCAAGCAGGAAGAGCTTTGGACGGTTTATGCCGGATCTTCAGATATTACAGTCAACCTTGAGGGCACCAACAACAAATATATTGGTGAAGATGATGTGACTGTTTGGTTCACTGTAGCAAAAGCGTTCACCGGCAAAGGTAAAGTTGGCCTCGAACGTGACAACTCTCTCTTCAAAAGTGATGGTACAACAAAGTTGGCACCCGAAGGCATCTCTGCTGTTGAGAAGCAAGATGTAGAAGGGGAAGTCCAAATAGCTACAGAGGTTCAGCTGAGTCATGCAGAGAAGTTTACAGCCAAGGGAACTTACATTCTCCCAATGCGTGCTATCTACTATGATGAAAAAGGCAACAAGCACTATATCACAGGAGGCAATATCTTCCTTTCTATAAAGGTGATGGATATTTCTATAGCACATTCTTCTACTGCGCCCACAGGAACAGAAATCCCTGCTACGCAACTTATTATCAACAGTTCACGCGAATTAGCCTACGGCACAATTACCAGTTTAACCGACGGTGTAATTGATAACCAATATACTTATCTATCTAAGGGAACAACAGATATAACCATTGACCTTACACAAAAAGAGACCGTAAAAGGTGTACAACTCGGAATGTTTATCAGCAATAGATATCCTTATTATCCAGAAAGCGTGAAGTTCTATGGTAGTAATAATGGTACAGATTGGGATGAATTGTCTACAGACATGTATATTCCACAGAAAAAGTTGAACAACTTCAATGCTATCAAGAATGTTTCGGTTCGCTATCTGAAATTAGAATTCAATGTTACCAAAAGGTGGGGCTCCCTGACTGAAATCAAGGTTTTCAAGTAAAAACAACCCTTGCTATGAATAATCTTATGCTTTGTTCATAGCCTTGAAATATCAGAGGATACACGAAATCAATATGCGTGTATCCTCTTTTTTTGTTGTGATATTCAATACTATAAATGCAGAGTTTTGACCTTATTGGCTTCTCAAAACTACTTCGGTTCGGGATAAGATAGAATAAGGTTCCATTACATGGTGTTGCAATTGATATTGAATTAGCTCGCAATCTAAGTCATATTACAGTGTAATTTGAGTCATTTTACGTGGTGATTTGAGTCAAAATGCACGGTCATCTCAGTCATATTGCGTGGTAAAGTGACTGAAGTTACAGACAGAGATAACACTGATTGGAGATAAACCTTTGCTTTGAAGAGTTCCAATTACCTATCCCGAATTAGGGTAAAACAATCTTTTTTCCTATCAGAATACTAAGAAATAGGTATTGTAGTACCTTGTAACCTTTAGTAATTTTGCACCGGATTTAAAATAATTATAAATATAAAAAGACTTATATGCTTAGTAGTAAATAAAACTAAACGCACTACTGTTGAAACTATAGACCTCAACCAAACAAAGGAAGGCATCCCTAAGTCTAATCATTTTGCTATGCATTACATCAACAAAATGCTGCCTCTGCTCTTTGCACTGACAACAGTCGACGGGTATGCCCAGGCGCAACAAGATTCTCTGAAAAATTCCAAGAGTGCACTGACAGATTCTGTTCATAAGTTGACAGAGGTTGTGGTACGTTCTAACCAAATGTTAGGCAGTAAATTCGAAGCCCGCAACCGCACAGGGTCGGCTTATTACATCTCTCCTGAAGAGATATCAAAGTTTGGTTATACCGACATCAACCGTATGCTGAAGAGTGTCCCGGGAGTGAATGTGTATGAAGAAGACGGCTATGGACTGCGCCCAAATATCAGTCTGCGTGGTACAAAAGCAGAACGAAGCGAACGAATTTCATTAATGGAAGACGGTGTGTTGGCAGCTCCTGCTCCTTATGCAGCACCTGCAGCCTACTATTTTCCCAATGCCGGGCGCATGTATGCCATCGAGGTGCTGAAGGGAAGCAGCCAGGTTCAGTATGGGCCATTCACCACGGGTGGTGCTATCAACATGGTATCAACACCAATTCCTTCAAAGTTCAGTGCCCGTCTGAACAGTTCTTACGGCAGCTACAACACCCTTAAATCATACATAAGCGTCGGTAACCGTTTCAAGCATACAGGCTTCTTGGTGGAATATCTGCGCTACCAGTCAGATGGTTTCCGCAAGGATGAGCCAAACGAACGCACAGGCTTCAAACGTAATGACTTGATAGCTAAGTTCTCTGCACAGACAAATAAAGACGAAGGTGTAAATCATGTGTTTGAATTAAAGTTTGGCTTTGCCAATGAGACATCTGATGAAACTTATTTAGGACTTTCTGAAAAGGATTTTGCCCGGCGCCCTTACTTCCGCTATGCCGGGGCACAGAAAGATAATCTCAAAACCAGACATACGCAATGGGTAGCGACCTATCTGATAAAGTCGGGCAACAACCTGAAGATTACCACCAATCTATATTACAACTACTTCTTCCGTAACTGGTACAAACTTAATGAAGTAAGGGCCGGTATAACCAAGGCTGAGCGTCGGTCTATTGATGCCGTGCTTACTGACCCTGAAACCAACCAAGACTATTTCGACATTGTAACCGGGAAGAAAGACTATATCGGCGAAGCACTGATGTTGCGTGCCAACAAGCGCATTTATCATTCGCGCGGTATACAATCGAAAGGGGAATACCGTACAATGCTCTGGGGAGGCTATCTGACTGCGGAACTGGGCATGCGCTACCATGCCGACAGTGAAGATCGATACCAACAAGACGATGCTTATTCTATACAGAATGGTAGGATGAGTCTGTTCTTGGCAGGTCAGCCAGGCAGTCAAGCAAACCGTATTACCACAGCTCATGCTTTCTCAGGCTATTGGATGGGAAAATGGTCGAAGGGTATCTTCACGCTCACCGCGGGTATGCGCTATGAGGATGTAGACCTATTGAATCGTAACTATACCAAGGCAGACCCTCGCCGGACCGGTATGGTACGCATTGAAACACCTAACCATGCACGCGCAGTGCTCCCAGGTTTAGGTTTCAATGTAAAACTACTGCCTGTTCTTTCCCTCTTTGGCGGCATCCATAAAGGCTTTGCCCCTCCCAGTGCGACACTCAATCAGAAAGCAGAAAGCAGTGTAAATGTCGAATCCGGATTGCGCCTGACGACTCAGAAAGTACGCTGTGAGGCAATAGCTTTCGTCAATAACTACTCTAACATGTTAGGAAGCGACCTTGCCGCACAAGGTGGACAAGGTACACTTGAGCAGTTCAACGTAGGCAAGGCTATAGTAAACGGTTTAGAATTACTGTGTTCTTATCGACCTCTACCCGATCACTTTACCTTCCAAATCCCCATTCAACTATCTTACACCTATACCAACACAAAGATGAAAAATGACTTTGTCAGCTCTGCTTGGGGTTCGGTAACCTATGGCGATGAGATACCTTATATATATAAACATGCCTTCAACGCCCAGATCAGTTTCGAACATAAGTGGATAGAAGCTAACTTCGGTGCACGCTACAATGGCGATATGCGCACAACTCCCGGACATGGACGAATTGCAGAACGTGAGAAAATACCCGCTCATCTTATCTTGGATGCCTCACTGAAAGGACATATCAACAAGAAAATAACCCTTACCCTAAATGCAATCAATCTGACCAACAAGAAATATCTTGTGTCGCGCCACCCTTCAGGACTGCGTGCCGGTCATCCATTCGGCATTTACGGTGGCTTGCAAGTACAACTGTAAAGGGGAAGATAATCGATTAAATAAATAGAAACTTCATTATAAAAAGTAATGTACAAACATACAAGAATAAATAAGATACTGACCATCGTCTTGTTACTCGTCAACGTTCTTACGGCATCAGCACAAACAGCTGGAACAATCTCCGGAACGATTAAGAACGAACAGGGCGAGACACTCATAGGCGCATATGTGCAGGTATTAGAGACGAAAATGAAAGCTGTTACTGATGTAGATGGCCATTTCATCATTAAGGCTGCTATAGGCCAGACCATACAAGCGAGCTACATCGGTATGACAACCAAAAGCGTGAAAGTCACAGGTAATCGTCCTTTAGACATCGTTCTGAAAAGCGACAGCCGCCAGATCGAAGAAGTTGTGGTAACAGGTTATCAGAACATCCGCAACCGTGTGTACACCGGAGCCGCTTCATCAGTCAAGATGGACGACATCAAACTTGAAGGTATTGCTGATGTCTCACGCATGCTTGAGGGGCGTGTGCCAGGATTGTCAATACAAAACATATCCGGAACATTCGGTTCTGCTCCCCGCATCAATATCCGAGGCGGTGCTTCTATCATCGGCAATGTGCAACCTTTATGGGTCATTGATGGCGCTGTATACGAAGATCTCGTACACCTCAGCCTTGACCAATTGGCATCCGGAGATGCTGTTACGCTTATCAGTTCCGCCGTTTCAGGGCTCAATCCTGCAGACATACAGGACATACAGGTTCTGAAAGATGCCTCTGCGACCTCCGTTTATGGTGCTCGAGCACTGAATGGCGTGATTGTCATTACCACTAAAGCAGGTAAAAAAGATACTCCGCTGCGTGTAACTTACTCCACAGAGAATACCATAAGGTTGAGACCCCGCTACAGCAGCTTCGACTTACTCAACTCTCAGGAAACCATGTCACTTTTACAAGAAATGGATGACAAAGGCTATTTTGGAATTACCAATTCTCTTTATGGCCGTCGCAGTGGTATCTATTACCAATTATACAAGGGAGTGAGCACTATCAATCCAGCAACTGGTGACTACTATCTGCCCAATACACCAGAGGCAAGAATGAACTTTCTGCGCCAGCGTGAATATGCCAATACCGACTGGTTCAATCACCTCTTTACACTGAAGCCAATTACCAACCATGTAATAACGCTCTCGGGAGGTGGCAAGAATACTGCAACTTATGCGTCAATCGGTTTCTATCACGATGCAGGTTGGACTGTTGCCGACAACGTAAGTCGTCTCACAGCCAACATCAAGAACACATTCTACATTAATGATAAACTGACAACAACACTCACCGCACAAGGTAATATCCGTTCGCAGAAAGCACCAGGCACTATGCCGCAACGTAAGAACAGCACGATAGGTGTCTTCGAACGCGACTTCGACATTAATCCTTTCTCCTATGCACTCGGTACAAGTCGTACCCTCAGTCCTTATAATGAGGATGGAAGTCTATCTTATTACCGCAACAACTGGGCGCCATTCAATATCTTCAACGAGTATGCCAATAACAAGATGAACATTGATGTACTTGATTTCAAGATACAGGGAGAAGCTACCTACAGACTCAATAACAGCCTTGCTATCAAAGCTTTGTTATCAACTCGACAGGCATACACCAGTACAAAACACGAAATACATGAGGGTTCAAACCTCATAAAAGCTTTCAGAGCCAATGAGAATCCTTTTGTAGCCCAACAGAACATCTACTTGGTTCACGATAAAGATAATCCACAGTTACAACCTAAGGTTGGGCTTCCCAATGGCGGTATCTTCAACAAGACCGAGGCTTCTCTGAAGAGTTTTCTTGCCCGTATCGCTTTTGATTTCGACAAGCGCATCAACGAGCACGACTTCAAAGCTTTCGCTTTCTCTGAAGTTCGTTCAGCAATCCGCACAGTCAATCCATTCCAAGGCTATGGAATACAATACGACCGCGGCAATCAGATTTACACCAATCCCCTGATATTCAACAAACTCATCAACGAAGGCAGCGACTATTTCAATCTGCAGAAACGCAATGATCGCGGGGTAACATTCTCTTTTAATGGTACTTACGGCTATGCAGGCAAATATGTCTTCAACATGGTTTTCAACTGCGAAGGTTCCAACACCTCGGGCAAGGGTGCACGCGCTTTATGGCTACCCACATGGAACATCGGCGGAAAATGGAACATCGATCAAGAAGACTTCCTCAAAAACAACAAAACTATATCCCGTCTTGCTCTACGTGCCAGCTATGGCTTAACAGCCAAAATGAACGAGGAAGCTATCAATGCCAATGCCATCTATAAAAGTGGTATCGTAAACCGTCATTCTTTCAAAGACAGAGAGAACAAGCTAAACATCCTGCATCTTGAAAACCGTGATCTCACATGGGAAAAGATGTATGAGCTGAACATCGGTATGGAGTTAGGGCTCTTCAACAACCGCATCAGCACAACCTTAGATGTGTATCAGCGTAACACTTTCGACCTTATAGACCTTGTCCGCACCTCTGGTGTAGGCGGTCAATACTATAAGTATGCCAACTTCGGCGATATGCGCACACGAGGAATTGAGTTGGGTGTTCACACGAAGAACATCATTACCGAAACTTTCACATGGAGTTCCAGCCTTACTGTAAGTGCAATGAATCAGAAGATTACCCGTCTGTTGAACACGCCCAATGCCTTTGACATGGTGGCAGGACGAGGTCGTGGAAACATCGTGGGCTATCCCAGAGGTTCGCTCTTCTCTTTTAATTTCCAGGGACTCAATAACCAAGGACTTCCAACCTTCAATTTCGGACGATACCCCAGCAACCAAGGTGAGCTGTCAAACATTGCCGGTGCCGACTTCCTCGACACACAATATGCCAAGTCCTATCTCATTTATCATGGTCCGATTGAACCTCGTGTCATCGGTGGTCTGTCCAATACGCTGAAATACAAGAATTGGGAACTGTCTTTCTTCCTCACCGTTCAGGCTGGCAACAAGATACGACTCAACCCTACTTTCGACCCGGAATTCGGTGATTTGAATGTATTTTCCAAGTCTTACTACAACCGCTGGCTCAATCCAGGCGACGAGTATAAGACCGATGTTCCCGTACTTCCTTCGCAGGAACTCATTGCAGCTGTAGGCAAAGAGAATATCGAACGCGCCTACAATACCTATAACTACTCTCAGATGCGAGTGGCTGACGGAGGCTTTGTGCGCATGAAGAACATCTCCTTGGCATACAATGTTCCTGAAAACTTCTTGAAGAAGGTGCACCTCCACTCTATGAATCTGAACTTAAACTTGACCAATCCTTTCTTGATCTATTCAGACAAGAAACTCAAAGGTCAAGACCCTGAATATTATAAATCGGGAGGTGTGTCACTACCTACACCGAAACAGTACACAGTAACTTTGAACATTGGCTTCTAACAAGATAAAATATGAAAACAAAAATATATTTATTACTGTTCACTGTAGCTGCTTTTCTTTTCAGCAGCTGCAATGACTATCTTGACAAAAGTCCTGACTCGGGACTGGATGTAGATATTGATACCGAGGACAAAATAGCCGAACTCCTCACCGGGGCATATCCCGAAGCAAGCTATATCCCTTTCCTTGAACCGCGCACCGACAACGTTGCAGAGCGTGTGAACGGCATCCACTCACGGCTGAACGAAGCAATGTTCTTTTGGGAAGACTATGATCAGGAAGACCTTGACACGCCACTGAACTACTGGAATGCCTGCTATAAAGGCATTGCACAGGCAAACAAGGCCCTCGAATTACTGACCCGTTATCCTAAGAGCGACCGAGTAAAGGCATTATATGGCGAGGCTTTCCTGCTAAGAGCCTATCTGCACTTCATGTTGGTCAACATCTGGTCTGAGCCTTACGGTGGAAAATCAACCGACTTGGGCATACCTTACATCACTAAACCAGAGAAACATGCGCTGGTCGACTATGACCGAGGAACGGTAAACGAGGTATATGATAAGATAGAAAAAGACTTGAAGCTTGGTATTTCCTTAGTTTCAGACGCCTATTACAAGCACCCTAAGTTCCACTTCAACAAGAAGGCGGCCTATGCTTTTGCCTCTCGTTTCTATCTGATGAAAGGCGATTGGAAAGCAGTGATAGCCTATTCAGACTATGTTTTGGGAGGTGATCCGAAGCGGATGCTCCGTCCTTGGCGACAATATGCCAACGAATTGGAATTCAACCACAAGAACCTTTTCCGCCGATACAATTCCACTGACGAGCCAGCCAATCTGCTGATGACAACTACAGAGTCGCGTCTGGCACGCACAACACCAACTGAAAAGTACGGTTCTACATTCGAAACAGTCGACAAAGTCTTTGCCAAGACAGGCATAGAAGGTGCACGTGACTATGAAAAGATGAACTTTATCGGCACCTATATCTTCACATCATCGCTTGCTCCCGTAACAACAGGGCGCTATTTAGCTAAGTTTGACGAGCTGTCGAATGTCGAAAGTACAGGTTCTAAGCCTCGCGGACTCTACGTAACCAATGTGCTTTTCAGCGTTGATGAGGTGCTGCTGAACCGTATGGAGGCGTATGCCATGCTCAGGGATTATAATCATGCCATTGATGACTACCTGCAATACATGCAAGGTAAGTTTGGTTTCTTCCCCTCTGTAGAACGTTCTGTGTACACATCTACAAACAGTAACAATTACAACATCTACACACCGTTCTACGGCCTGACACTGAAACAGCTGGCAATGGTGAAGCTTTTCCTCGACTTCCGCCGCAAAGAGTTCTATCAGGAAGGCCTGCGTTGGTTCGACATTCGCCGCTTCCATTTGGCTGTGAAACGCTCCTCGAAGAGTTCCTATTACTTCCCTTTGGAGAAAGACGACCCCCGCAAGGTACTCCAGATACCGGCAGAAGCCATTCAGCGAGGCTTAGCTCCCAATCCAAGAGAACGCAATGAACCTCTCAGATAAAGTGAACGAAAACAACACGTAACTATCAGTAAATCAGCATATAATATATGTATAACAGGCCGTGCTCCCCTAAATGGAAAATAACTCAAGTCAAATTACGTCGTAACTTGACTTGAATGAGGCTGCAATCAGACTTGAGTTACACTGCAATCAGACTTAAGTTACACTGCAATCAGACTTAAGTTACACTGCAATCAGGCTTTAGTTGTTTTTCATAAGAAACCAGCCGACAGTAAGACTGACAAGTATATATGCAACATCATAACTGATAAAGAAAAGTAATCAAACGAATATGAAAAAGATATTTTTAGTTCTCCTCACAGCATTTACCCTCATGGGATGCAGCAATGAAAAGCTGAGCGACAGGAGTGTGGTTGATGATGGTAAGAAACAAATAGAGAACACAGAACTCGACAAGTGGATACTCGACAACATAACCAAGCCCTATGGCATTGAGGTTATCTATCGCTGGGAGAAGAACGCGGGTGGAACGGGCACTTTCATCTATCCTCCAAAGATAGAGAAGGTACGTGCCGTACTTGAAGCAGTAAAGGAACTTGGACTTGAAACTTATCAGCTCAAGGAAGTTGCCGGCGAGGGTTTTCTGCGGGGAAGAGTGCCAATAAAGCTCTACCTCTATGGTGGTGGAAACCCTGATGAGAATGGAGTGGAACGACTTTATAATCACCAACTGACCGCAGCTGAAATGTGCCTTTATCATGTCAACGACTTTAATCCGAAGGATGCTGACAAACTTTACGTGCTCATGCGCAGCGTGCATCATCAATTGGCCAAGCGACTCATGCAGCTTATCCCCTACGATCGTGATAAATTCTCCAGCATCAGTGCTAACCGATACACAGGATCTACGGAGCCGATAGCAGCACCCTTGAGTTATGCCCGCACGGGAAAAGAGAAGTTCGGCCTTGACAGCTACGCAAACAAACGTGGCTTTTACACGATGCTCTCTTTCCTTTCGGCTGAAGACGACTTTGCAGAAATCATCAGTGCCACGCTGACTTCCAAGCCCAAGGAACTGGCAGATGCCGCTGTTACGGCAAAGACTCCCGACACAGACATTGACCCCGAGGTTGCTCAACGCTATGCCAAGGAAGCAGAACAAGCGTACAAGGAATTCATGGAAAAGCAAGCCTTTGTCAATGAATATGTACAGAAGGCTTGGCACATCAACCTCAAGCAGATGCAGGTAATCAGTGTTCGCAGACTATACTCCTACGTAAAACAACATTAAAAAAATGAAATATAGAAATATAATCCGATACAGTTTCATGCTGCCTCTGTTGTTCCTGGCAGCCTGCTCATCCAATGATGATGCCTTCGACAAGTCTCCATCTCAGCGCAGCAGTGAGAGCATAGCTGCCTTGAAAGAAGAACTCGTGAATGCACCACATGGCTGGAGGGTAATCTATTTTCCCAAAACAGATTCTCTGTTGTTCTCCAATCCGTCTGAACTGATACCCCATAATGGCTTCAGAGGACGCTACGGATATGGCGGTGACTGCTTTACGATGAAATTCAATGCAGATAACACTGTGGAAATGCGTGCCGACTTCAATGCCGGAACAGTGGCAGCGGCGAAGAAAAGCGAGTATCTCGTCGGTCGTAACAGCTATACACAGTTGAGCTTCATCACTTATACTTACCTGCATCAATTGGTAAACGACCGCTTTGCGGGTTCGTCTGATTTTCTTTATATGGGTAAGAATGAAGATGGCGAATTGGTGTTTCGCACAGCTTCCTACTTGCAGCCTGCCCGCGAATACATTGTATTCACAAAGCTGAAAAGCAAGGATGACACACTTGTCATTGCACGCAAAGCATATGAAAACCGCGCTTTCTTCGAACGGATGGTAAACCCACAACTGCTCATTCACCGTGGTGGACGCACCTATTTCCGCAGTGATCTCTATATCAAACGCAACGTTGAGACTAACCAGGCCTTACTGAAGGAAATCGCAGAGAAGAAATATTATCTCTTTCTTTTTACCAAGAAGAAAAACCCAATCCCCGACTATCCAGCTAAAGAAATAACAGGCTTAGGCTCCGGATACACAGGTACAGAGTATGGCATCACGTTCAGATCGGGCTTGCGCTATGACAGCAAGACGATATTCTACGATTTTGAACGTGTCGGCAACCGCTTTGAGGCAGAGCTTGTTTCGGTTTATGACCCGCTTCTCCGCCGCAGTCGATTGGTCAGCAAGCATCTGCATCCGGAAGGAGAGTTCACGGGTATTCGGGCAGAAATCTACGATGCTCCCATAGAATGATGCCAAGAGAAGATATAACAAACCATTAAGAATGTAAAAAGCAATGATTATGATACGAAGTAAATATGCCGTTCTTTTCCTGGCAATGCTTGCTATGGGGTGCTCGCCCAGCAGTGAAGATTATGCCGAGGAAGATTATGAAAAGCTCTTTCCCTTTGGTGGAATTGAGAAACCTAAGGTATCGTATGAAGACCAAGTTGTGCAGTTAGGTGATCCTTATGCCTCTGTGTCTGACTTTGTTTACCCGGGAGTTGAGATTACTGAAAACGTGAGAACCTATAAGGTGACGCTCACTTGTTCTTTTAATGAACGTGGCTTCACAGACAAGGATAAAGGAGAGGACAAAGTAGAATCGCGCTATTTTATCCGTTATGTCGGTAGGGATAAGAAACTGCATACAATAGCAACCGACAAGCGTGCAGAGGGAACAGATTTCTTACTCACGAAAAACAAGGAGCATACGGTTACTTTCTCTGCCAAATCAGGATTTCCAATGTATCTCTGGGTGAATGGTGTCGGCCCGCAGAACTCTTCTGTACATGCCACTATCTCTGCTGTGTCAGAAGATGGGTTCACTGTAGTGAACCCCTTAACCGTACACGAATATCAGAACCAAGAGGGTATTGATAAGATCAAAGCACCATTCAGTGCTTATGTCATCCTTCCTTAACATGCAAAAAAATGAAAAAGAAAACATCTATTTATAGCCTCCTGTTCCTGCTTCTGTCAGCACTGTCTTCATGCAGTCAGTGGGAAGGAGAAACGGTGGAATCGGCTTACAGGGAGCCCCAGATTCCCGATCCTTCCTATCAGTTCAAACGCACTGGCAGCAGCAGTGTTGACTATCTTGAATGCAGTCTGCTGCGTGATCCGCTCGACTATATTTACAGCAGCTATCTCAGAACCGCCAACATCATGTATGAAAGTGCAATGACCAGGGTTAAAGATTATTTTGATCATGGTGAATTCGGATTGAAACCGCAGGAGGAACTCGCTGCCTCACCGCTCCATAAGGCCGACCGAAAGCGCATTCTTAATGATGTGGAAGAAATCTTCAAGGTAACAGGGAAGCTCAGCGGACTTGGTCAACCCAGCCCGGGAACCTATCGAAACCACAAGGCAAAGATAGGTGAAGGCGGCTATGTAGGCATTCATATTGGCGATGTCAATATTGCCTTTGCAGATGAAAAAGGCTTAGTCGTGGCCGAACTGTTCAATGGTATTGTGTGGGGAGGCATCTATTTAGATAAAATTCTAAACGTACACCTCAACGACAGCCTGTACAATGACACTCGTTTGCGCCGTGAACATGAGAACACGTCATTGCTGCCGGGTCGCAACTACACAGAATTAGAACATCATTGGGATCTTGCTTACGGCTACTATCAATATTGGCTGCCCTTTGTACAGGCAGGCGGACTCCCCGTTTTACGCGAAAGCCGCATCAAGATTTATAATGCCTTTGCACGGGGACGGTTGGCACTGACAGAGTATCGCTACGATGAAGTGCAACAGCAGTTGCAACTGATAAGGACTGAACTTTCAAAGGTAGCAGCAGTCAGAGCTATGAACCTGTTAGTGAGTGATATCACTTTAAGCAATCTTGACGAGGACATCAATAACGCTCTTGTCTTTCTTTCACAAGGTTGCGGTGCACTTTATGCCTTGCAGTTCACCCTGCAGGAGTCTGGAAAGCCACATCTTTCCTATAACCAGGTGAAGTCATATATCAATGAGTTGACTGCCGGCAATGGCCTTTGGGACAAGAAACGTCTCTTAGGTGATGAAGCAACAACGGGGTCGCTCAAGCATGTGGCAGCACAGATAGGGAAAGTATATGGGCTGACACTCAACGATATTAAACGTTCGTATTAATTAAAAGCATACAAATATGACACATCGAATCTATTTTATTATATCTCTGTTGTTGCTTCCTTTCATGGGCAAAGCACAATTACATACAGAGTTGTTACTCAATGGAGGGTTTGAACAATATGCCCCGCCAGCCACCCCACCCTCCTCCGGAGATGAAGACGATGATGAGGAAGGCGATGATGAGGAAGAGGAAGAAGACACTTTCAACCCTTATCAGAAGCCACTCTTCTGGTATATCAGCGACCAGTTGGGTTACTCAAGAATCAAAGAAGATGTCCACGGTGGGCAGTTCGCTGTGAAGTTATATCCTAATGGTCATTCTTTTTATTCGCGTGACAAAGACTTTAATCTGAATTGTATCAAGATTAATAGTGAGGGTGAATACCGGCTGTCTTATTGGTACAAAGGCAAGGCAAAGAAGCCGAATGTTATTGCTATCGTAGATTGGTACAAGGGAAATAAAATCATAAGAAAAGACCGACTCACAAATGAGAAAGTTAAAAGTTTCACAAATAATTGGCAGCAGAAAGTCATTACGCTTACTGCTCCTGCAGGAGTTGACAAAGCAGGAATAGGATTTGAACTGGAATATGACCCCTCTGCAAATGACGGTGGATATATCCTTTTCGACGATATCTCCTTCATGCAGACTAAGGAAGCGACCAAAGAGCCGACACTCACTCCGCCAACAGGCCTCAGAGCACAGGTGCAACAACGGGAAGTGGAACTTTCCTGGAATGCTGTTTCTGAACCCGGCGTGAGCTATGAGATACGTTGTAACGACAAGATGATTGCCACAACAAAGGCTACCTCTTACATCATTGAAAAGCTTTCTCCTGATACTCCCTATCGCTTCACAGTGACAACAGTCAAGGGAGAAGAGACCTCAAAGCCTTCTCAACCTCTCAATGAGCATACTTTTCAAATGACAGAGACTGTAGATGATGCGGGTAGAATACCTTATCTATATACGATACGCGAGGAGGGAACCTGCTCTCAAACACTGCGACTCTATTATAACGATTTGGCCGATCCTAATGCCCGCATCAGCTACAAGATTGATGGAGCAAGCGTTACGCCTGAAGGAAGCAGCATCACTTTCCCAAACAAAGGAAAGCATATCCTGCAAATAGAAATAGAGGAAACGCCGGAACGTAAGTGGGAAATAGAATATAAACTGAATGTTGACTAACGATGAAAAGAATACTTTTTTATTTATTGCTGTTATGTTGCAGTTCGATCTTTGTGGCTTGCAGCGAAGATGCATCTGAAAACAGAGATATCCAAGTGGGCGCCGATGACCTCAAAGAAGTAAAACTGAACAAACTTACAACCCGCACGATTATTCTGCGAGGGGGTAACGGCAAGTATATTGCCAACGTCGCTGACTCAAAAATCGCCGGTGTTTCCATAAGTAAAGACACCCTGCGCATTAATGGTATATTGGAGGGAAATACCTATGCCACCATCATCTCGGGCGACTTCAAGAGAGTTGTCAATATCAATGTGGTCGTTCCGGAGCTCAGTATCAGCCAATCAGAAATCAGACTTTATCCCCGTGATGAGAGTAAGTTCATCAGTTTGAATGGCGGTGGAGATATTGTAGACCTGAAAATTGAAGACCCCGACAAGGTTATAGATGCGAAATGGAATGCCAAAACAAACATCTTAGAGGTTCAAGCCTACTATGAAGGTGAGGCAAAGATACGCATCATCTCACAAGACAAGCAAGAGAAAACGCTTAAGGTTGTCGTGCGATGCGACGGAACGGCAGACCGTGTAGGCATTTATGGAACAACCTCTCATAGCCTTTATGAACAGATGAATACCGTAATGGCCGTGCGACGTCCCGGTATCGGAGTGTGGCTCTGTAATGGTACGCGCCCCTACACTTCTCAAAGAGTACTCAAAATTACCCCGGCTGTAGTTAATCCCACAGTTGGAACACAAATAGAAGTCTCGCTCTCTATGCTTTATCCTAACGCATTTGCCAACACCAAAATTAAAGAAGGGAAATGCAAACTGTATGTAGAAGAAGTAAGAGAAAAAGATGTAGTGCTACGTGGCAATGGCTTTAAGTTTGTCATTCCATACGAGAAGAAATAAAAAGAAGCTGAATATTAAAAACGCTCTTTGACCGATCAGACTTATCCTATCGGTTCAATCGTCTGATTGGTCAAACTTCAAATAAAGCAACATTTCATTAATCTATCATTTAAAGAAAAAGAACTATGCAGTTTATTACATTCAAGAAAAGCATGCTGATCATAGCATTAACTTTGTTTTGTACAGCTTCCTTTGCACAGACAATGGTAACATTGGATAAAGCAGGAGAACTCTCTAAGAAAATAAAACCAGCAGAGAAGTTCACTATCACCTCATTAACAGTATCAGGACCTATCAATAGTGACGACGTACGCTTCCTAAGAGAAATGATTGGGAGAGATATGGATGGCAACGAAACTGATGGAAAACTCACTTCACTTGACTTATCTAATGCAAAGTTTGTTACGGGTGGTGGCAACTATTATAAGGTGAAAAGAGGATTGTCCTTTAGATATTATAATATTGTAGAAAACGATGTGGTAGGCAATTATATGTTCTATAACTGCAAATCACTCACTACATTGAAACTTCCCAAAACAGTTAAAAAGATAGAACAAAATGCATTCTACAACTGTCAATCATTGAAAGAATGCACACTTCCCGAGAGCCTTTCTGAAATTAATGATAAAGCCTTTGCTAAAACAAACCTGTCAGAAGTCACATTCCCTGCTTCTCTCACAAGTATTAAATATAAGGCTTTCTCCGAATGTAGCAACTTAAAAACGCTCCGTTTCACCTCTTCGTCAGTACCTACTTTCGGGCAAGATGTCTTTGAAGATTGCTCAAAACTCGAGAAGGTATATGTACCCAAGGCATCATTGAATGACTATAAAGAGAAGTTGAAATTAAAACCAACAGTACAGTTTATCGGTGAAGATCCAAATACGGCAGGTATTAATTCCCTTGCAACTTCCAAAGACGCAGTCGAAGTGGAGCGCTATAATGCCAAAGGACAGCGCATAAACCATCCTGTGAAAGGTATGAATATCATCAAACTTTCTAATGGTAAGGTGGTGAAGCGCATAGAGCGATAATGCGCTTGGAATTAGTTTTTCCTCAGCATCAAAGCGCTGTCTATTATTCAAAATATTATCCTATATGAACGAACAATCGCCGCAACTCATTGAAGTTACGGCGATTTTCTGTTTTAATCAATCCCTTGTAAACTCTTGTTCAGAGTACATCGAGTGGAGCTGGTGGTAAATGAACTTACCTATATCAGTCCTTGATATTCAGAAATTTAGCCGAACCTCAATTTTTACTGTAGCCAATCTGTAGCCATTTCAGATATTTTTGAGAGAACGCACAGAAGTTGCATAGACTTCTTGTTTTCGGGTTCAAAGTTACAAAAAGATGATACATCTTCCAAATATTTGACTAAAAATGTTTTAGAAAGCTTGTGGCTACAATTTTTCAGTGCACGGTGCAAGACCTATCTATATATAGGCTTGCACCGTGCACTGAAGAGCCTTGCCACTTGTGATATACTGCTGATAATCAATATATAAAATGGTATTATATTACCAGACAATGGTATTTTGATATTCCGTTAGAAGCTCATTTCATTAGGAACTTTGCAGCCATAATCATTATAGTCCAATGTATTATGGCAAACAAAAACAGCAACTCAGAACAAAAGGGACACCTGTACATCGGTTGTCCTACGCTTGAAACTTTAGCTCTTTCATGCGTCAATGCAAAAGATGCTGCTCATACAAGTAGCATCGAGTATTCAAATTTCCTAAAGGCTTGCAAAATGGAAAAGGACATCAGAATCAGCACATATCGGAAATGTGCAGCAGGTTTAGGAAAAGAAGTTCTAATCATACATCTGCCTTTGGGAACCATAGAGTCGATGACCAAACCCAAAGCCCATGTGAAGAATCTTTATGAAACAATTGAACTGGATGAACTGATCAAGGTTTTAATGAAGGTTATGCCAAGTGATGGAATGAAGATAGTGAACTTCATGGAAGAGTTCAAAGGGCATCTAACAAGACACGACAAGGAGAACCTGATGAAACCCTTTCTGTCAGCTATTGTAGAACTTTGCCAAAACTTACTTAATGATGATGGAAAACCATGAAACACGCTCCCTAATGAATGAGCTTCAAACTCTTCGCGAAGAGTTCAGGCAGATAGCCTGCTTTATCAGAGAGCTAAAGCGTGACTACTCTGTATTAGAAGAGAAAATAGAGTTAAGTACGGCAGATGTCTTGCATCTGCTTGGTATATCTAAGGCATCCCTTGCCAGATGGCGGGAAGCGAACTCTATTCCTTACCGCTATGTATCAAGTAATCATGTGGTCTATCCATTCAAAGGACTCTACCTTTCTGTAAAGACAGGTAGGGCTACATTCAAGGGCTTTCGCCGCTTGGAGGCTTTGCAGCGTCTGAACGCCTACAAGGATGGTGTCCTTAAAGGCTACATGGGGGATTCTCAAACCTTATTTGAAGAACTATGAACATCAAAGAAGAAATACTAAGCCGGACGAACAAAGGACTGGAGGTGTTCTGCTTCTACATGCCCATCAACTTTGTACCCAAGCGCAACTTCCGTAATCCATTGTATGACGATAGGCGTGCATCATGCAATATCTACCTCGATAATAAGTCTGGCTGCTACCGCATGAAGGACTTTGGCAATGACGCCTACTCAGGTGATTGTTTCTGGTTTGCTGCAACTATGCTCGGTTTGGACGTGAGAAAAGATTTTATGAATGTTCTTGAAACAATCATCAGAGATTTACAACTCAATATTCGTCTTGAAGAAAGAAAAGAATACGGTAATAAGCGACCTGTCTTAATAAAACCTTCAAAGCAGCCTATATTACCTCCACCCGACCTTAATACTTCCATGACAAGCGAGAAGTGGTTTACATATATCGAACAGCCCTTTGGAGAAGAGGAACGAAATTATTGGCGACGATACGGCATTGATACCAGGACTTTGCTACGCTTCCATGTTAAATCATTAGCACGCTATGAATCCGTTTCAAGTCAGGGCAAGCCATTCTCACTTGTTTCTACGCGAGAAGAGCCTATGTTTGCTTATTGCCTTGGCAGGTTTGTGAAAGTTTATCGTCCCAATAGTAAATTGCGCTTCCTCTATGGAGGCAAGGAGGTGGATGACTATGTGTTTGGTTTTGAGCAGTTGCCCTGCAAAAGCGATATGATATTCATTACGGGGGGAGAGAAGGATGTGCTTTCACTCTCGGCTCATGGATTCAATGCCATCTGTTTCAACAGCGAGACAGCACAGATACCAGAGAATATCATTGAGGGACTATTGCTCCGTTTTCGACATCTAATCATATTGTATGATACGGATGAAACAGGACTAAGAGAAACTAAACGACAAGTCGAAGCTCTATCCAAGTTTAAGGTGCTTCACTTAACATTGCCCTTACAAGGCACAAAAACAGAAAAGGATATTTCCGATTACTTTGCCTTAGGCAATGGTTCGGAAGGTTTAAAGGCACTGCTTTCTGATATGTTTACCCAAATGTATGCACAGACGATGATGATATTGCAATCTTGTGAAATAGACTATGACAATCCTCCCGATGCCTCGAAGTCGGTGGTAGCAGTAAACGGCGTACCCCTCGGTACACAGGATAATCTGTTCTGCATCACTGGCGGAGAAGGAACAGGCAAAAGCAACTACATTGCTGCCATTCTTGCCGGTACTCTTGGTGCAGAACGCTTACAACCAGAACAAACTTTGGGATTGGAGGTAACCGCCAACCCCAAAAGATTAGCTGTACTCCATTACGATACAGAGCAATCAGAAGCACAGTTGCATAAGAATTTGGGGAAGACACTTCGTCGGGCAGGAGTCACGTCTGTACCAGAGTTCTACCATTCTCTTTATTTGGCTTCACTTTCTCGTAAAGATAGATTGAAAATTATTCGTGAGAGTATGGACTTGTTTCACCATAAGCACGGAGGAATACATCTTGTGGTAATTGACGGCATTGCAGACTTGATACGATCTGCCAATGACGAAACGGAGAGTATAGCCATTGTGGATGAACTCTATCGTTTGGCAGGAATCTATAATACTTGCATCATCTGTGTGCTCCATTTTGTCCCTAACGGTATTAAGTTGCGTGGACATATTGGTTCCGAATTACAGCGCAAGGCGGCAGGTATTCTCTCCATAGAGAAAGACGATAACCCTGAATATTCGGTTGTAAAAGCTCTGAAGGTGCGTGACGGCAGTCCACTCGATGTGCCGATGATGCTTTTCGGCTGGGACAAAGATGCGGATATGCACGTCTATCGTGGAGAGAAGTCGAAAGAGGATAAAGAAAAGCGTAAGACGGATGAACTTTTGGCTGTTGTAAAATCAGCTTTCCATACCAAGCTAAGACTCTCATATCAAGAACTATGTGACGTATTGATGCGTGAAATGGAAATCAAAGACCGAACGGCAAAGAAGTACATTGCCTATATGAAAGAGCAGTGTATATTGTCGCAGGACGCAAGTGGTAACTATCAAAAGGGTGAGCTATGCCATACTTAGAACAGACAACAGAGAACGATTGGTGCAAGCGATTGTTTGACAGCTTGAGAACTATCGAGAGCAAACTCGACCAACTGCTTGTGATGAAAGAGCAATCTGTTGACACAACTATTCATCCGCCTCTTAAACCAGAGTATCTTGACATAATCGACGTGTCGAAGATTCTCAAAGTAGAGCAGAAAACCATTTACAATTGGGTATGGGCAGGAAAGATCCCATATCTCAAAGCGAATGGTAGACTGCTGTTTCTTCGTGACGAGATAGACGATATGCTTCATAAACGAGAATGTTGGTGATCAACAAGCAATTTGTTTATTGCCGAATTCTAACTTATGGCACATCTTAAAATAGACATGAATATGAAGAAGATAGTTAAATTTTAGGACAGTAAATCAACTATTAGTTTATTTGTGGGAATTATTTTCAACCAATAAGCTATTATTTGAAATGATTTGCTTATCTTTGCGGTTGAAATAAATACAAGCAAGTAAACTATGAGTGTATCTACAGGTAACAAAATCAACCAAATGCTCCAATTAGGACAAAAAAACGGATTGTTGTTTGCTCAATGGCTAACAGGACGAGGATATTCCAGTCAGCTATTAAAAAGATACCGCATATCGGGATGGTTAACACCTCTATGTAGAGGTGTAATGTACCGTACTGGGGATAACCTATCTGCCTATGGTGCATTGCAGTCGTTTAATGAACAGTTAGGAAAGAAGTTCCGTATAGCTGCTCATTCTGCATTAGAGTTATGGGGCTTCAATCATTATGTGCCAATGGGTAAGCCATTGCTAGTGATAACTGCTACCAATGAGAGAATGCCTCAATGGATGAAGCTTAACGTATTCGACCGTGATTTTCATTTTTTCAAAACAGACGCATTTATGCAAGCACAAATAACGACTTTGTCTTATTTAGATTGGAATTTACTCGCGTCTACTCCAGAACAGGCTTTTATGGAATGCTTGTTACTATCGCCGCGGCAATACAACTACATGGACTTGTACTATATAATGGAACAGCTAACAACATTGCGTTCAGAGGTTGTCCAATCGTTATTGGAAACAACCAAGAACTATAAGATGAAGCGCCTATTCTTATATATGGCAGAAAAAGCAAACCATTATTGGTTTGAAGAATTAGACTTATCTAGGATAGATTTGGGAACTACAAAATTGCAGTTGGTAAAGTCGGGGGTATATCTCAGTAAGTATAAAATGACAATCCCCAAAGAATTGAACGACTATGAATAATCATCAGTATAAAAGTCAAGTGGCACTATTGGTACGCATCATGCCCTTGGTTTATAGAATCAAAGATTTTGCCGTACATGGTGGTACGGCTATCAACTTGTTTCATCAGAACATGCCACGGTATTCTGTGGATATAGATCTTACCTATATTCCCTTGGAGGCACGTTCAACGAGCTTGGAACATATCAATCTGAATCTTCAAGACTTGAAAACGAGCATCGAACGAGCCGTACCGGGAATACATGTGGTACATAAAACTGATGTATGGAAACTGCAATGCACATACAATGGCACTACGGTGAAAATCGAAGTGAATGGCACCAAACGTGGCATACTTGGAGAAGCGGAAGTAATGAACCTCTGCCCAAAGGCGAAAGATGAGTTTCAAGCTAACTGTAAGGCACGCATCGTACCTTATCCACAACTATATGGAGGTAAGATAGCGGCTGCTCTCAGTCGCCAACACCCACGTGATTTGTTTGATTGCAAGTACATGAAAGACGAAACATTGGATGAAGTAAAAGACGGTTTGTTTCTGTGCTTACTGGGAAGCGACAAACCCATCATAGAATCACTTTGTCCTAATGACATTAATCAGGAGGAGGCTCTTGAACATCAGTTCAAAGGAATGACCGATATTCCTTTCACTTACAAGGATTATGAGTCCTCGCGTAACGACATTATCAGAAAGGTAAATGCCTGCCTTACCGATGAGGACAAAGACTTCATCATTTCTTTTGAAG
This sequence comes from Prevotella sp. HMSC077E09, assembly GCF_001814685.1. Classification (NCBI taxonomy): domain Bacteria; kingdom Pseudomonadati; phylum Bacteroidota; class Bacteroidia; order Bacteroidales; family Prevotellaceae; genus Prevotella; species Prevotella sp. HMSC077E09. The sequence continues at coordinate 41,149 of NZ_KV817581.1, forward strand.
AAGGCTCCCCGCAATGGGAACTATGTTGTGCTGGTGATTTGAGCAAATACCCATCCGTACAGTGGAAACTGCTCAATATCGAGAAACTAAAAAAGCAAAATCAAAAGAAGTTTCAAGAAGGAATTGATAAACTCAAAACTTTTTTTGAAAAAATGATGTAGGTATAATCCGAATATAAACACTACCTTTGCAACGTAAATAGTGCCGATAAGGACTTTTGTCGCTTTATTAGCACTCTAAAAAGGGGAAATGGGGCTGTGTACTTTGTCGATACAGTCCCTTTTCGGTGTATTAAAACTTCAAAATCTTATGGATCTCTGAATAGAGCATAATAAGAAAGAAGACTATCAGCTGCTTAAAAACAATTAATAGTCCTCTCTTTTAGTGGACTTGCGGAGAGTCGAACTCCGGTCCACACAAGGAAACCATATGCTTTCTACATGCTTATTTCAGCCTTCTGTTTTCGAGTGTTGGCAAGACCTGAACCACCAACCAACACCTTATCCTCTAAATTTCATCTATGCATCGAGGCATACACAAACTATTTCCGATTTACCTGCACCGCTTGACCCTTAGATTCGGAACAACATCCTTGGAGCAGTGTCTCGTCGCATCACCTGGTGACGCAATAAAGCCAGTAATCTACTATGCTTCGATTAGGCAGCGAGAGCGTAATTGTTTTCGCCAATTAATTTTTTGACCACTCAGATTTAGGAGGTAGCCGTCGAGCCTCCGCATGCTTACATACCATCTCATCTTGCCGTCAAATCCATACAAGCCCTCGGTATGTTCTGCAAAGTTACATATTATTTCTGAATTTGCTGAATGAGATTCGATAATTTTGTTGCAAATTTATTCTTTTAGATTCAAAATCTTACTTTATGACGTACTATTGTCTCTTTTGCACTGTGTTCTGAAACTGTATCAGGAGGATTTTGCAAGTCTGATTTTGGGGAGAGTTCTTCATCTCCTTCTTTGTCCGCAGTAATCGTCAAAGTGATTTTTCTGTCCAGCTCTGCCGACTGCCCTTTGAGCGAGCGAAGTTCGTCCTCTTTCTTCCACGTCCCATTAGCAATAGCAGTGTAGATTTCCTTATTGGCAGCAACCTTCTCTTTCTCCTTTTCATGCGATTCTATCACCTTGGGGATTCGCCCCAGCGCACCCAAGAAGTTCTCACACGCAAGTTTCGGATCCGTAGCCAACTTACCATTATTATAGGTATAATAGATACTCTCCTGCCCCTTGACAAAGAAACGATTCACGGAGCAGTCAAACAGATCTTTTGAGGTACTCTCTGTCTTCACCATGATGAAAAAGCCATAAATCTCTCCGATTTTGTTGTACTCGCCTTTGGTGCGTGCCTTGTCGTTAATCTCCTGCAGGCGTGCAGCAATGACTTTGAGGTCCGTACTGTCCTCCACGCCTTTGATGGTGAGTTTATTGATTGGATTGCCGTCCTTATCACGCTCCACACGCTTCTCAAAGCATGCCAAGTCCGCCTTGGCTTCCTTAATCTTGTCCGAATGGAAAGACACGGAGCTGTCAATCTCCGCCAACTTTCCTGTTGCGGCATCACGCTCACGGAGAAAGTTCTTACGCTCGGATTCCAGCGTGGCAATCTTCTTGTCGAGTTTGGCTTTCTCTAACAAGTCTGTATTACCGGATAGCACGGCAACATACTCTGAAAAGTTCATACCGCTATCCTCGTCCATTGAGCCTTCATCAATGGTACGACTACCGAGCGTATTGGTCTTCAGCTGATTGATAAACAATTGCTTGTTATGTAGTAGGTTGAACTTATAACTGTCCAACGACCGCTCCACGGCATAGATAATCACATCGACCTTATTGTCCGCAAATTCTTTGGCAACCATATTGCCTTTACGGATTGCCCGACCATTGCGCTGCTCCAAATCTGATGGTCGCCAGGGCGTGTCAAGTTGATGCACCGCCACCGCACGCTGCTGGGCGTTGACACCCGTTCCAAGCATAGAAGTAGAACCGAAGATAATACGGATGTCGCCCCGATTCATGGCATCCACCATTGCTTTCTTTGCCTTCTCATTCTTGCATTCCTGAATGAAGCGTATCTCGTATGCTGGGATATGGTAGTCTTCCACCAACTTTCTTTTGATTTCCGAATAGATGTTGAAGTCTCCACCAGGCTTGTAAGTCCCCAAATCAGAGAAAACAAACTGCGTTCCTTTCTGTGCATCGTACTTCTGATAATAGTCATTCAAGAGTTTCGCACAATGACTTGCCTTGTTGTCAATATGATCTGAGTACGCATTTTCATCAATCATGCGTAAATCAAGGCTCATCTTGCGGGCATAATCAGTCATTAAGAATTAAGGGAAATAGGGGGAAACGCAAGGAATGTAACTATTTGAAATATCATCATTTAGCATTTTTATGCCATTATCGAGTTAGGCGAAAGGAAGCATCAAACGGCAGGAGTTCCGTTACCAAATCGTAACCCATCAGGGAAAAAGCAAAAAGGGGTTACGAATTGAATGTAAACAACTGTTTCATAGGTTTTTATTCATCATCTTTCATTTTTCTGCATCGCTCAGGAATACTTGTTCATCTGTACCTTTGCAAGCAAAGGAAATTTAGAAAAAACGACAGAAAAATGAAGGAAAACAAACTGAAAGTATCGTTCTTCATTCAGGCGAAACGAACCGACAAGAAAGGACTTGTGCCTGTCATCGGGCGCATCTCAGTAGGCAGAACCCATTCAGGCTTCTCCACCAAGTGTAAAACTCCGCTTGCTCTTTGGGACAGTCGTAAGCAAAGGCTTATCGGCAAGAGCAGCATGGCTGTGTCCGTCAATCAGAAACTCGGTGAATGCACCGCACTCATCCACACACGCTTTCACGAACTCAGTGAAAGAGAAGAATCCTTTACCGCCACAGACGTGAGGGATGCCTATCAGGGGCAAATCCACTGTCAAGCCTTGCTCTTGGAGAGTTTCAGCGAGTACCTCACACAGACAAAGGAACGTATCGGTATCGACCGAGCCTTGAAGACGTTCAAACTCCGTACCTACCAACTCTCCCTGCTCCGTGAGTATGTACAAAAGAAGCACAAGGTAAGCGACATTCCTCTTTCACAGCTGGACAAAGCATTTATCGAGGGCTTCGAGTATTATCTCACCATCGAACGCCGACTGAAACGCAGCAGCATATCGAGTACCTTGTCTACTTTGCAGACCATTGTCCGCATAGCGGTAAAGAAAGGTGTGCTGGACTTCTATCCGTTCTTGGGCTACAGTTACGAGCGACCAAAAGGCGAACCGAGAAGCATTACGCAGGAAGAACTTGAGCACATCATCAACTTGGAGATTGAGTGGGAGAACTACCGCATTGTCCGTGATCTCTTTGTCTTTTCCTGCTTCACAGGTCTGGCAATCTCAGATGTCCGCAATCTTCGGGAGGAGAATATCGTCACTGAAGAAGGCAAACTCTGCATCAAGGGCAGACGCATGAAGACCAAGACCCCGTATCGTGTACAGGTGCTTCCTCCTGCTTGGGCGATAATGGAGCGGTACAGAGGAAAGCGTGCAGGGTTTGTCTTTGACGTGCCGACTACCGACATTATCCTCAATGGTATGCACTACATACAGAGAAATATCGGCATGGAAAGCTCACTGACCTTCCACATGGCTCGGCACACCTTTGCATCGCTTATCACGCTCTCGGCAGGCGTTCCTATTGAAACGGTGAGCCGTATGCTCGGACACACCAACCTGAGAACAACACAGGTATATGCGGCGGTTTCCTCCGAGAGAATCCATCGGGACATGCAGAAAGTGCAACAACGCATACAAGATACATTCACCTTAAAACTTTGACATTATGGCACGAAGTACATTCAAGACACTCTTTTATATCAACCGCTCCAAAGAGAAGAAGAACGGCAAATGTCCGATTATGGGACGCATCACCATAGACGGTGAGCAGGTGCAATACAGCACGGGCAAGGAAATCGCTCCCGAACTTTGGGACAGTCGTAAGGGACGGTGCAAAGGAACAGGCGAAGAGATAAAGGAAATTAACCGCTATTTGCAAACCAAAGAGGAACAAGCCAAAGGCAAATATCAAGAATTAGTTTGGCAACGTGGCTATATCACTGCCGAGTTGTTGAAGCGTGAACTCATGGAAGAGGACAATCCCAAAGGTTTTCTTTTAGAGGAAGCCCGACTATTTATTGAGGAAAAGCGTCCTTGTGTGGGAATAACGGTAGCCAAACCTACCTTTGCCAACTACATCTATGCCACACAGCTTATCGAGTCCTATCTGCGTGAACGCTTAGGGCTGGAGGATATTCGCTACTCATCGCTTGACTATGGTTTTATCGAAGGGATGGACTTCTACCTTAAATCAGAGCGCAACCTTTCTCTTGCCACTATTCAGGTAGCGGTCATCTTCCTTAGAAAACTCATCGGCATAGGTCAGCAGAAGAAGTATATCCGCATCGATCCGTTTGCAGACTACAAAGCAGAACTACCACACCGCACAAGGCGTTATCTCACTACGGAGGAACTACAACGAGTATTGCAAACGCCCATCATTGACAGACAGTTTGAGCGAGCAAGACAACTATTCCTTTTCTGTGCCTTCACCGGTTTGGCTCGTGTAGATATGCAACGGCTCAAACCGAAGCATATCATCCATAATGCTGACGGCACGGCGGAAATCCGAATCAAAAGGCAGAAAACTAATGTGGAAGCGATTATCCCACTTCTGCCCATTGCGGGGCAAATCCTTTCGCTCTATATCAAAGACAAGAAAGCAGACGACTTGATATTCCCCAATCTCACAATAAGGAAAGCATCCTTTGCGTGTGTGAACATCGGGCAGATATGCCGGATAGAGAAAGGCTTGACCTTTCACATGGCTCGCCACACATTCTCGACCACGATATGTCTTTCCAATGGTATTTCGATGGAAACGCTCAGCAAGATGCTCGGACACAGCAATATCGGTACGACACAAATCTACGGAAAGATAACCGACCACAAGATACAGGAGGATATGACTGCACTCACAGACAGGGAGCATTCTGTATTTGAGGGTTATTGTGAGTCAATAGCACGGTAGAACGTTCCATTGCAACAAGCATAAAAAGGAAGTAATTACCAAACATTTATTATTCACGATTGAAAACCAAACGATTATGAAAGAGAACAACAAACAGGAACTTTCTTACTTTCGGTTGAAATTAAGAAGTCATATGAGTGAGCACCACCCCGAAAAATTGCACGACATGGAGTTTATCACTGCACGAGCAGACATGGCTCTCACTGCTTACTGCGATGCAGTGGCACAAGGTTTTTCGCACCTCGAGGCAGAGAACATAGCAAGTGAGGTGTTGTATCAAGGTTTGCACTTTTCCAAGTACGATACGCTTGTATCTGTGTTGGAAAACGAGTTTGAGAGGGAACTGCCTGCACCACTTCCCGAAAGACTCGCACCTATTTTGCTGTCGAATAAGGCTATTCAAGCTACATTCGACAAGTTCTGTTTGACGGACACATTTGCCGCAAGCGGACAATACGACCGTCTTTACACCGAACTCACAGGCACGATAGTGCTGCTCATCGAGAGCAATCATCTGACAACGGTCAGACTGACGGAGGAAGCAAGCCCGAAGGCGTTGTAAGCAAAGGCGCACGCAAAGTCCCTGATGCCGTTTCTTATCGTGCAAAGGTACAACGGCAGCCTATCTGCCCTGACAAGGTCGAGTCCTGCGGATGGAGAGAAGAATCTCCACCGCAGGATTTTTCTGTTTCAAGGCGGTATTGCCATTTTCTATATTCGTGCGGTCGTATTCATCTCTCCCAACCTTGCAGGG